>CAYTWV010000261.1:0-6609 GCA_964442235.1 uncultured Myxococcales bacterium
ACCGGGAAACCGGCCAAGCAGCGGGCACGTTTTATCCGACCTTTTATCAGGTGGCTCTGGAGGGGTACTACCCGCTGCTGCCTGGCGAAAAGCCCATTCCGGTGCGTGATGAAAAGGGGCGTGAGCTGGCGAAGGTGTCCGAGGCGTTTCGTAAGGCGTTGCTGATGCAGGGAACGGCCTCGCTGAACGACGGCACCGTGCTGAACGTGGCGTCGGAAGTAGCCGGAGAGCGGCGTTTTGTGGCGCTTCCCCCGGGCCATTTTGGATTGGGGATCAAAGGCTTCCGGCTCTATCCCTATCGCTCGGTCGCGTTGGACTTTGACTGGCTGTGTGACCAACTGAAAAGTTCGGGATGTACGCCAGGCAATGTCACCAAGCGGGACAAGTCAGCCACCAAGGCAAACCGAGAGGCCCTGGTTGGCACACTGCTGTACGTGCCCAGGTTGGCCGGGGCAAAAATTGGGGACACGACCCACGACGGATTTGTCTGTGCCGTGGACGTAGGCGGCGGAATCAAAAACGACCGTATCGACCTGTTTGTGGGCACCGACCCCGCCGGAAACCCGTTCTACCCCGCCTGCCGCCGGGACAATCCCCATATCTTGAACGGCGTGGCAAGTCTGATTGGTGCGGACTGGTACCACTGGGAACGCAACAAGAAGGGCGACTATGAACGAGTTCAGCCCACAGAGTATCGCCAGACCGCTCCGTCCAAAGGACTTGAAATCATTGCCTTTCCAACCGTCCGGTGCGCCAAATCCCTCTGAACATGCAGGCAAGCGCGAAGCCCAACGCACACAGGGAAACCAGATAGAGCAGCACCGCCAAAGTGAAAGGATAGCGCACTTCGGACAACGTTCCGGGATTGATGCAAAACACGCCGTACGTGGCACTACATGACACGGGAACCGAGGACTGGGCCAGGGCGAGCGAGGACGACGGTTCGGGGACGGAGGACGGTTCGGGGACGGAGGACGATTTGGGCGCGGGAGACGATTGGGGTCCAGAGACCGACGATTCGCTCCCATCGGCCAAGCTTACATTGGGCCACCCTTCCGGCGGGCTGATGGACGGCGCTATGCCTTCACTGGATTGGGCCGGTTTTGAGGGCGATTGGTTACATGCCGTAGCGGCCAGAAGTGTCTCGAATTCGAGGTCCGAAGACGGCGCCTCAAGGACTGATGGCTGGATTGCATAGTCCGGCAACGGGAAGGCATAGGGCGAGTCCCACTGCACCTGAAGAAGCCCCACGCGGCCGGCCTGCCCCGCTTCCAGGACCACCTCGCCGGAGTCCTGTTTTTGTGTCGCAAGGCCGATAACCCCCACAAACCGCAACCTGGCGTCACGGGTGCACTCGGCAAACGCCACCAGACGAATCGATTCGTTCGAAGCCAGACGAATGGGCACCAGCCCCACGACCCGACTTACGCTCAACGGCAGGGGTGAACCTTGCAGGGATTGGGCAACAGGCATGGGCTGGACCGTGGAATTTGGCCAGAAGGTGAAACGGCCCACAGACGGTTCACGGCCCTGGTCCACGGACGCCAGCCAAACGTCCCCCCAGTCCAAGACAAGCACATGTTTGGACCCCGAGAGGTCAAGTGGGGCAGGCAGCACAAACAGGTTGGTTCCCAAAGCAGGCATGACACCTGGCGTGTTAGAATCGGGCGCTTCCTTGGCAATCGACGGAAGATGCAGCGCCAGGCCCATCAGCAGTTGGCCGCTGGCAGCGGAACGCAACTGGCGTCGGGCGGTCTGAATAGAGACCGGGTCCAATGTGGGCCGAAGCAGCGGGGCAACCACGTCGCAGTCGGCAAAGGTCCAGTTTCGCTGCGGAGCCGGTGCAAGGTCTGTCCATGGAAGGATGAACAAGGGCAATAGCAGGGCAGAAATCGTTGCCCACGCAGCTACCAGCCCCGATTTCGGGGTCGAGAGTACGGAACCACCGGGGATTCGGGGTGGTCGGGGGATTCGGGGTCTGAGCCACCGGATGATATGGGCCAGGCTCATGGATACGGCAATCACCGCCACCGGAAGCATGGGGGCCAGATAGCGGTCTTCAAACACCGGATGGGGTCCCAGCCATTTCCCTAACAGCAGCAGAAACCCGCCCAAACAAACGCCCAGTACAAAGGCAAGATCGGCTGACGTGGCCCGACTTTGGAAAGCCCTCTGCCAAGCCCAGCGAGCCCCAACCAGGCACACCACGGCAAAGGCCAGGCCCGCAGCGGCCCAACCCACTATCGCCTGCAGTTGCCACCCCTGTTCGGCCCACCGCTGCAGTGCCGCGGCCAACGCATCTTTGGAAAATGCCCAGGTAAACAGGGCGACCAACAGGGACCCCAACGCACCGGCAATCAACGCCTGCTTTGGTCCATAACACAGGCCCACGACCAGTGCCCATGGCACAAGCAGTACGGCCCCTATCGGGTGAAACTGGATACACATGGATGCAAAAAGTGCTGCGGCCACGGCATGTTCAAGCCGAAGGGTGCGGGAAGCCAGAAGCAAAAACACGGCAAATCCCGCAGCGGGCAAAGGCAGAAAGAGGGGGTTCCAAAGTTCGGTCCAGAACGAGTATAGCCCCACATGGGCAAGGCCAAGAAGCGGCACGGCCAGAAGCCCCGCCCTGGGCGACACACTGCGAGCCACCGCCCAGCCCACCAGAAACAGTGCTGCCGCCAGCGCCACAAATGCTGCCAGCAACATGCCGTCGGGGCCTACACCAAGCATTTCCCAAATGGCCAGGTGCAGCGGCCACCAACCGCCCTGATAGAATCCCGAAAACGACGTGGGTGCGCCCAGCATGGGACAGACGGCATCCTGGCAGACACGGGCAAGTAACAGGTCTCGGATACTGTCTGTGTGCACCGGCAGGGGCCACGTGACACGGCTCCAAAGGAGTGGAATCGTGGCCAAAGTGGCCAGAAGAGGCAGCAGCGCCTTGCCTGCGGCAGTCTGGAGCCAGTGGTGGAATCGCTGGGCCATTTTCCCTTTTATTTCAGCTTGATCCGCAGCGGGATTCCCGTCCAGGCCCCCATCCAGAAGCCCGCGGACTGAAGCAGAGTCCTGCAAGACTCGATGGTCTCTTGGACCTTCATGGGTTCGGGGCATGCCAACTTCAGAGGCTCCGCAGGATAGGGACGAACCCGGTAATAGAGATCGTACGTGCCCGGTCCCGGCGGAACGTACATGGACCCCGAACAACCGAAGTCTTCAAAAATCAGGGTCTTGGCTTCGCCGGGCATCAAGGTGAGCGCCTTCCGGCTGGACGCCGCCGCAGGACCATCCGTCTCGCACTGAGCCACACAAGCGCAGGAATGCAACAAGATATAATTAGTGGCGTCTTTCACATCCACAAAGACCAGGTTATGAACGTCGAATTCCTCTAGAACCAACTTCTGGTCCGAAAGATTGGTCAACTGAACGACCAGAACGCCATCCAGATAGGCCCTTTTGACTCCGTCAGAAACCTTCATGCGTTTTAGCTTGAGTTTCTTCTTCTGGGTCAACTGCACGGCAAGGCCCTGGCCCGTTGCTGCGACTCGCCACGTGGGTTCGGGGCCAACGTTGGACTTGGGCCCATCCCCGGCCCAAGCGCCATTCGGGCTTGCCAGAAACAGGGCGACAGCCAGCAAGGGCCGTAACAATGCAATGTGTCGACTTGATATCATGTGAACTCCTGGGTTCAAATCGCCGTGGGGGTCGGTCAACTGCCGAAAATGCGTTCCAGAGTCGGTACTTACCCTATTTATGGACAATGACATTCGTGCCCTCGGTGGACATTTCGACCCAAATCGAACGCCCTTGCACGTCCATATACACGGTGACGTGTGGCGGTACGCCGGGGTTCTGAGCGTCCAGGATGACGTACTTGGCCTTGGCGTTGCCTTCCAGGGCCTGGTTGGCGGCATCGATCCACTTGGGAATCTCGGTCAACTTTGCTTGAGACAGGGGCACCGACGGATTATCGCCCGACGACTGGCTGCGATTCCAGGAGGAGTTGCCCCGAAATCCGCCGTCTCGGAAGTCAAAGGTCTCGACCAGCGAGGGGTCCTTGGGGTCGACCATATAAAACGACGCGTACGTGGGGTAGACCAGCACTCGGTTCACCTGCATGACGGTCGGCGCCAGGGACTTTTCCATACGGGTAGCCGCGTCAGCCATGGCCGTCCCGGCGAAGAGATTCAGAGAGGGTACGGGCGCTGCGCCGGGCTGAACCACATCTGGATATGAAACCTGGATGATACGACCAAAGGCGTCCATCTCCACCCGGCTCATGGCGCTGGACTCTCCGAAAGAGAACGACAGGCGGACGCCTTTGTCCAAGGGGTTGGCTTCGGGGCCCAGGAATCCCCTGCGCAACCTCAGATCCCCTGGGGAGCCGCCATCGCTAATCGCTTTGACATATTCTTTGTACTCACGGTCCAGGCCTACACTGACCAATCGCACGAACTTGTTTGGCACGCCGAGTGCTTTCTGGGCTTGCTGAACCAAGACCTGCAAGTCGGCCAGCGGCACGTCCGACAGGCGGAAGAACTCTTGGGAGTCAGACGCCGATATGGGTGACGAACTTTCGTCAGGTTCCAGGTCCCCGTCATCGTAGGTGTAACTCATCTGCCGAGAAGGGTCCTGGGCGGTCTGTGCTTCAAACAGGGCCCGGTCGTAATAGAGATTCAACGACCGAATTTGGGCGTCGGAGCCCAGCTTGTTGGCCAAGGTAGTCTGCATGCGCGCTGCCTCGTTCCCGTAAAACAAGCTAAGCCCGCCCGGACCTTTAATTCGGTCACCATAGAGACGGTCGAACTCTTCATCCGGGATGGTTCCCCACTGGCAAGCCGAGAGGGTCGAGACCAAGGCCAACATCAAGACGGAAGTCATGTTTCGATTCATGGTGGCCTCCTTATCGGCGTCCGGTGGGGCCACGGCTCATGCCGGGCCTGGGGTTCCCAGGCGCTGCCTTGACTGCGGCTCGGAACCGCAATGCCCCCAAAATGGGAACCAGCAGTCCCAGAAGACCCGCAGCCATGGCAAAGACCAATCCAACCAGAGGAAAGGCAACCCAGGGGCTGACTTGAACCGCAAATCCCTCGGGGTCGATACAATAGAGATCTGCCGTCATGCTGGTCTTGCCGTTGAAACTGGAGACACTGACGGGGATCACCGTGTCGACATAGCCCTGGGGGCATGTCACCGGGGCAGTCCACGCCAGCGTAGCCGGGAACGCCGCAGCGAATGCCGTGGCCCCCATCAACCACCAGAAGCCCACCCACAGGATCAGGGCCCAGCAGCCACACCCTTTTCCTTTACCGGCGACGCCGCTTTGACGCATCGCGGCCCGGATCTCAGGGCCGGACATCTTCTTTTCTTTGCCGAACCGAAGCAAAGCCTTGAAGCGCTCGTTCGGGTCAAGGTCCGTATGGCACGACGGACAGGTGGTCTGCATGACGGCCACACTGGAGCCACACGTCTTGCAAGGGATGGTGACACCACCAAAAGGCCCCTGGGCTTCCGACTTGCCCCGCGAAGCAGTCGGGCTGTCGTCGGTGAAAAGCTCCTCGACGCTGCTTTCGATGATGACCCTGCCGGGCTGGGCCTTGCCACACCCCGGGCAGAATCTGGCGCTTGCCGGAACCGAAGCGCCGCACGAGCACGTCCAGCCAGCCAGTGTGCGGGCCAGCAGGTCCACCGATGCGCCACAATGCACACAGAACTTGACCGGCACACCCGTGGAATCGGGCAGCATCCCTCCACAAGTTGGGCACTGCATGGGAACCTCCTGTTCCGAGCCTTCTTGGCATAATGTCCGGGCACTTCGAACCTTGGAAACACGGCGAGTGTACACAGGGTGGATGCCATTGGGTAGCCCCTTGAAGAACGGTTGAATTGGGCCAAATGGCCAATCAGATCGTGACCGGGTTGACAGGGGGGGCAGCCACTGTCAAAATGCCACCGTTCAGAATATCGAGTCCTTATTCAGACCTCTAGACAGCGGTCTATTCGGGCACCTTTAGTGCGCCCAGGGAGGAAACATGGTTCGCAGGCTATTATCGGTGCTTTTGGTATCGCTGGTGCTTCTGGCAATCACGGCTGGATGCAGCGTGCGAAAGAGCGGCGGCAACCAGGATCCGCAGGACCTGGCGACCGAGATGTCATCCGACGTGGAAGACGATGCGACACTGCCCGACGGCATGCTTCCGGACCAGGTCACGCCAGACGGCGTGGTCCCTGACGAAGTGCCTGGGGACCAGACCGACGTGGCGGACGTCGCGATTCCGGACAACGTCCTGCCGGACGTGACAGAGACGGTCGAAGATACCGTTGAGCCTCCCAAACCCATTCCGCTGGGCGAACCGTTGGAATACACCATCCCCAAGGCTGGCTCGTCGTTCCTGCTTCCCGGACTGGTTGGAATGGAGTTCCCGGAAGGGGCCATCCCCGAGAATCTGGTCGTCAGCGCCACTCAGATTCAACCGCCAGTGTCGGCGGACTTTGAACCCAAAGGGGCCTTCTTTGATTTTGGCCCGGCCGGCCTGGAGTTCGAGGTTCCCGTGTGGGTGACGTTCCCCTTCGACGTCGATGACCCCAAGAGCGGCGAGTTGGGGCTGA
>CAYTWV010000262.1:0-6601 GCA_964442235.1 uncultured Myxococcales bacterium
CAGGAAAGGCCTCCGCCATATCGGCGAGGAACAGGGCAGGGGAACGAAGCCAATCTCGTATGGAGGGTTCCTCACAGTTGATGTACAAAAACGGGACCTTACGCTGGGCCAGAGTCCTCCACACAAGGGTAGATTTGCCGGCCTGCCGCGGCCCAACCACCATGTCCACAAGACTGACCGGGTCGAGGTGCAGCGTTCGCTCGGTGTAGGAGGCGGGCACATGGCGCTGTACCCATGATTCAAGAGGGTCGCCCCGAAGCCATGCGTTATCGGCCAGCAGCACGTTTGAGACATGAGTATCCATGCCAACCCCTCCTGCCTACCACGGTTAGCATGGCTAATTGCGGACGTCAAGCGCAATTGGGATGGTTCTTGGTCCGGTCCGCTGGACTAAACCCATCGGGCGGCGGGGCCGTGACTAAGGCCAGATTGGTTCTTGCGGACGAATTAGCGTCGGCGGCCCTACTTCGCCAAGGCTTTTAAGGGCAAGCGGTGGCCTTTTCGCCTGCCGCGCGGAGTGCTCAGACCGATTTCCCTTTGACATAGGCAGGCGTTTGGGAGGATCTTTCACCAGTTGTGTCTGCGTTCGATGGTTCGGACGATACAGGAGTCGTCGATGTTGAAGCCTCTTTTGTTCGGTTTTCTATTCTCGATGTTAGTTCTATCCGGGTGCGAAGGTAACGATGGTAGTGGATTGGCGGAGTCGGCCCAGATGGTCGATGGGGGTGTTTCCATCGTATTCGACCTGGATCACAAGCCCCTCCCCGAAATCCCCATGCCGAACAACGTCGCCACTCGTCTCGCCCCCGAAACGATCACCGGGCGCCGCCTGAATATCAGCCTCGAGGCGGATACGGGAATCGAGACGGATCTGCGCCGAAAAATCAACGAACTCGACGGGTTCGGAGTATTCCAGCCGGTGACCATCCCCTTTTCCGGGCCGCTGGACCTGAAGAACCTTACCACACGGCATAACCAGGACCATTCTTTCAAGGATGACGCCGTACTCCTGGTCAACGTCGACCCGAAATCGGAAGGGTTCGGCGAGATTATCCCCCTTGATTTTGGTGCCGGAAACTACTCGTTGGCTCTCGAATGGGCCCACCAGTATTGGGACTTGGACCCCCATCGGGATTCCCCCAACCTGATGTTCGAAACCCACGACGAGGACAAGAACGGGAACGGAAAACTCGACCCATACGAAGACATCGACTTCGATGGCGTCCTGGACAAGCCTAACTCCTGGTCGGGCAAACCAGTTCCGGTGATGGACGAGAAGAACTACAAGGGAATCCTGGCAGCGGGAGACGAGCGTCCCATTGACGACCTGATCTCCTTCTACGAGAAGGAAACCAACACCCTGATTTTGCAGCCGCTTATCCCCCTTCGCCAGGCAACAACCTATGCGGTGGTGGTGACTCGCAACACGTTGGACGCCCAAGGGAATCCCGTGGTCTCCCCCTTCCGCTACGTCAACCACATCAGCCAGAACGACGAATTGAAAGAGTTGCCTGGGGTGCTCGGGCAGGAAGCCATCGGCATGTCCAAGGATGACATCGCCTTTGCCTGGAGTTTCACCACGCAGTCGGTGACTCATGACCTCGAGGCTATTCGGGCGGGGCTTTACGGCCACGGTCCCTTGGCCTGGTTGAAGGAGGAGTACCCTCCCACCATGGAGGCACGTTTGGCGCACCCGGTGGACCCCAAGGGGAACCCCACTGAGCAGCCGTACATTCTCTCCAGCGAAGAGTTGGGACCCCTTTTCGAGGCAATCGCCGGCCCCGTGCTGCTCTATCCGCAAGGGGTGGTGGCAGGCCTGAAAGAAGACAACAAGTTCACGGACTACTGGGTACTCGGGGAATACACAACCCCCTATTTTTTGGCCGACAAGGATGGCATTGCCACCGAGATGTACCCCGCAGACGACAACGAGAGTTATGACGTCAACCCACTCACCGGCAAGGCAACCCACGGACCCAACCGGGTGACGTTCATGTGCTCCATTCCAAAGGCCCACTCCGGATTCAAGCCTCCGTTCCCCGTCGTCATGTACGGTCACGGCTACTCTGGAGCCCTGTTTGAAATCTTCGGTTTCGCCGGTCGCTTCGCCCAATTCGGGTACGCCCTGTGTGCCATGGACGTCGTCGGCCACGGAATCGCACTCCCCTCCGACGAGAACATCGACTACGCATCCCTGGTGCCCGTTCTCTTGAAACCGCTGGGACTCACGGACTTCTACAACGCACTCGTGCTCGGGCGGATCCGGGACCTCGACAACGACGGCGTCCTCTCTTCGTTCGACAACGGAGGGGATTTCTGGAGTTGGGATCTGTTCCACACCCGAGACATGGTGCGCCAGGCGGTTGTCGACCACATGCAGTTCATCCGGGTTATGCGGAGCCTGGGAACCGGAACGTGGAAGACCGATATCAACGGCAACGGAAAGGCTGACGATTTGGCTGGGGACTTCAACGGGGATGGAGTGGTTGACCTGGGCACCCCGAAGAACCGCTACTACCCCCAGTGGGGGCAGTCCATGGGAGCCATCATCGCCCAGATCACGGCAGCGGTGGATGGAACCGTTTCAACCGCCACCCCCGTCTCCGGCGCCGGAGGGTTGGCACAGGTGGGCGTTCGTTCCACCAACCCCGGGGTTCCTGAGGCGGTCTTCATGCCCATGATGGGACCCTTGGTGGTGTTCACTCCGGTCGTGGAAGTGGCCAACGAGGAGGACCCCGAAGCACCCCCAACCTACAAATATGACAAAGACTCCGATACGGTCGAAATCGCCTTCATGATAAACAACCTCCACCAGGAGTATTTCCCCGACAAATACCCTCGGGTTCACTACTATCCCATGGTGCACACAAAGGACATCGCGCCCGGGGATACGGTGGTGATTCGCAACCTGAAGAACGGCAAAGAGATTCACGCGTTCCGGGATCCGGAAGGCACCGGCTTTAGAGTCTCCGTTCCATGCGACGCGCTCAATGCGGTGCAGAAGCGGGCGGTCCTGGGCCTGGTGGATGGCGACAAGAGTCCTGTGAACATTGGGTGTGCTCCTGGAACCTGGACCGTCCCCACCGATGAGGAAGGAAAGGCCACTGGGCCCGGCTCCTGCGACAAGCCGGATCTTGCCCGAGCGGCCCTGCTGGGCGACCGGCTGGAGATTGAGGTGTTCAGTGGATGGGATGGGAAGCGCAAAGTCCTGATTAACTCGCTGGAGCGCCCCGTCACCTTCCAGGGTGCCTTTTTCCCCGTGGGAAGCCCGATTGTGGCCTTGGGAGCGGGCTTCGGCGAGGCCAGAAACACTCCTGCGTTTCGACGGCTCATGGGCTACGCTGCCATGATTGTCACCCGAGGCGACCCCATCGCGTACGCACGGCACTATTCGAAGGAAGGGCGGCTCGATTTCAGCTATGACCCAGACGCGGCTGAACAGACCAACACCATCATCTACCACACCGTGGGTGACCCCAATGTCCCCATCTACACCAGTCTGAACCTGGCCCGGGGAGCCGGGATTCTGGAGTTTGTCCCGGATTCAGGGAAACCGACGGATGTGACGCAGAACGACCGACTCATCGCCGGTCACACCTCGGAAGGGGTGGAGTGGCTCTTCCGCTTCACAAGCGATCTGTTCACGGTGGCCGACTGGGAAACCCACACGGCCTGGAAGACCCCCCCCATGCTCAAGGACATGCGTTGGGTCAAGGAATTTGCCGCACTCCTGGAGTCGGACTCCACTCGCCCCATGCCCCTTCATTCGGATCCCGACGACCTCGATGGCGGGGTCAACGAATACGGGGAACAGACCGTAGGGGAACCGGTCCGGGCCACCAGCGCCTACGACGAGAAGAGCGGCACCATGAAACATTTCGCAGTTCCTGCCACCGGCATGGTGGAGAACAAGGTGGGGTTCCATGCCTTACGCATTCCCTACATCGCTCCGCTGGGCAGTCATGGTGTCGAGCCGTCCAACCCGGACAAGGCCTTTGATATGAACAACTTCGTCGAGAACCAGATTGGCCTCTTCATGACCTCCAACGGCACAAAATTCTCCGATGATCCTTGCCTGGCCACCTCTTCCTGCCCCTTCCTCCCGGAAGTGGTGCGGAAGGTGGGAGAGAAGATCTACAAAGACTAGTACGAATCGACCCTGGATGCCGCCGTGTTTTGTGGGGTGACTTGGTGTGTCTGTGCCACGACCGTAAGGGAGTGGGCGCGCCGATTGGTGCCATGCGGGTAGGCGAAGCCTATGGGTGACTAATCAGGTAACTCAGCGCCACATGAGGCCGAGGGTCAGAAGCCCTTTGTAGACGGAATCGGGGGTGGTACCGTCGAGATTCGCCAGGGCGTCACCGGGGAGGAATGCGCCTCCTTGCGCCCGAAGAGAGAGTCCGACGTGCTCTGGCCAGACCCAGAAATCGCCCTGGATGCTTAGCAGCAGTTCCGTTCCCAGGTAGCTGCTGTCGGTCTCACGGCCGAAATAGTTGGTCGCCACGCCACCGTTTCTAAAGGTGTAGTAAGAGTGAGCAAGGGGGGACGCCGTCGAGAGAAGGAGGGCGCCGAACATGGTCTTGAACTTCTCCATCCAGGCGACTCCGGGCGCCAAGGAGTAACGAATCTGTGGAAAGAAGTAGACGGTATTGGTCACTTTCCCCTGCGTGGGGATGAGGTCCAGCCCCTTTGGAGGCGTTTGAAGGTGGGCCGGGTCGCCGGAGATCTCGACGCTTCTGGCGGTGATGAGGGGTAGCATCTCATCAAAGAAGATGAGCCCGACGTTGTAATCGGGGTCGAAGCTGAAGCTGTGAGATTCATTGTCGTAGGCATCGTTGTCGCCTGACGCATATCCGGCTTCGACTTCGGCTTCCAGTCCCACCTTCGCCATCTCAAAGGCCAGTCGTCCCACGGCGGCAAAGGACTGGACATCCAAACCGTCTTTTGAACCCAATTGCTGCAAACGGTCGGTCTTTCCAAAAAGCCAGGCAGCTTCGTAGTCGAACTTCAAGGAGAGGTTGGGAACCTCTTTGCCCCCTTCCCCTTCCATGGTGTCCAGGACGAACCGATTTTTGCCGTTCAGATTGAGGGCGTAGACTTCCAGGGTATCTCCATCTTCGTCTTCCTGATCTCGGTAGGTGAAGATGATGTTGTTCTGGTACTTGTCGTGGCGATACATCAGCCCGGCATTGGCCATGTAGGCTTTGTCGCCGTCCATAAAATCGGCGTTTTCGTCTCTATAGACCATGTCGCCGGCGGCCATGAAGGTAAGCGGTGCCAGCGAGTGCTCAGGGCCCCAGACACCCTGGAAAGGGGTGAACATGACCATGGCTCGGTCCACGATGTCTCCGTAGCGACGCACGCCGAATCGGTTGTCGTCTTCTCGTCCTGCGTTGGCAAGCAGTCCCACTCCGTATTCGCTGGCCATCTGACCGATGCGGACTGCAACCCAGGGGCTTGCGTATTGGATGTACGCTTCGCGAAGGAGGAATCCGTCAAATCCGAGTCCGCCGTTTTCGTTTCTTCGGTCGAGCCTGATTCCTTGCGGGAAGAAATCCTCGTGATCCCCAAGGATCTGTCCGCCCACCACATCCAGTTCGACTTTCAAATAGAACGGGCGGAAGGAAAGCTCGGGGGAGAGGCGAAGGCGATGCTCGCCCCACTTTTCGATGCCTCCCTGGGTTCCATCCTCGTCGATGGTGAAGTTGGTCAACCGGTGGTAGTCGAAGCGGTACTCCCCTGGAAGGCCGTTGAATTGAAAACCGGGCGCCTTCGGGTCAACCTTGGTCGTGTATCCCGTTTCACCTTCAGTTGGGGAAGCGAGTGCGCTTACAGGAAAAAGGAGGACGAACAGCAGGGGGAACCAGCGGGTCGAAACGTTCATGTGTGCGACACTCCTACACGGCTGCTCATCTATCCCGTTCCGCCGAGCGGCCGTGTACCCCGAGCCGGCCTGGGGCCGAGTCGAGGGGTAGGGACTTGATGAGCACTGGTCAAATATCACTCTCAACAGACTGCCCGGAGGATACACACCCCGTAGGGAGCCCGTTGGACGGAGAAATCCTCTGCCTAACCTAACGCCCTCGAAGCGGTTCGTCCATCCTTTCCAATTGGGAGGGGTGCGTTTCCCGGCACGGGGAGCAGCGATAAGGGTGACAGCGGCCCCCAGAGGGGAGCGCGCCGGAGAGAGGGGGGCCCTGACGCGGGCCAGGGTAGTTTTTGCGGACAACGGGACGACGCATCTGCGCCCTGCACCCATGACACAACCCGGTTACTCGCTACTCCCCACACTCCCCGTTCTTGTCAACCTTGCACCTCCGGTACTTCTTGCAGTCATCTGACCCTCTGCAATCTGCGTCCTTGGCTGCACGACATGATTGGCCAACCAGGGAGCATGCCCCCCTCCATTTGCACTTGGTTGACTTGCGGCAATCGGAAGCCGACCCTGCCACGCACCCTCCGCCATTGGGGGCCACCCTGCAATCGCCGAATTGGGTGCAATACTCGGAGCCTCGGCAGTCTGCGTCTGTGACGATTTCACACCACCAATCCTTGGGCGTACAGTGAGCCTCCTTCGAGCACACCGTGGATTTGCGACACC
>CAYTWV010000263.1:0-6595 GCA_964442235.1 uncultured Myxococcales bacterium
AAATGATGACCACTTCTTCCTTACGTCGCTCCAGCAGGTCCGTGCGGAACCCGTGGTCTCGCCCACCCAGCAGGGACATTCGGTTTGTGGCCGCCACCACTCGAACATCCACGGGGTTGGTCTCGGTGGTTCCTACCGGAGTGACTTCACTGGTTTCGATGGCCCGGTTCAGCTTTACTTGCATCGTCAGGGGAATGTCGCCCAGTTCGTCCAGAAACAGGGATCCGCTGATGGCTTTGCGAAACCCCCCCTGCCCCGAGCGCATTGACCCGGTGTAAGACCCCTTAGCGCTGCCAAACAGTACCGACTCGGCCAGAGTCTCGGGGATGGCAGCGCAGTTGACGATACAAAACTCGCCAGGACGCCGGCTCCACTTATGTAGCAGGGCGGCAAAAAGGTCTTTGCCCACGCCCGTGCCGCCCACCAGAAAGACCGGGACTTTGGAGGATGCGATGGAGCGCAGCCGCTCCACGGCGTCGGCCATGATGGGGCTGACCACCACGGCACCGTCGGATTCGTGGCAGAGCACCCGGTTGGGTTCCCGTGCGCACACCAGCATCAACGAACTGCCTGCTTTGATCACATCGCCGGCCCCGATTCGGGCGCTTGTCACCCTTCGGCCGTTCACACGAGTGCCGTTGGCGCTGCCCAAATCATCCAGCGTTAACATGCCGCCCTCGCCGCTGATTCGAAAATGGCGGCGTGACATGGTGGCGTCGCAAACGGCCAGGCGTTCGGCCTCTACGGGTTCTCGACCCACCACAAGCCCCGGCTTGATGCGAACCCAGTCCTCGGGCCCGGGCACACCGTCTTCTCGGGCTGGCGGGAACACCCGCAACAGGAAGAGCTCGGGTTGGCTCTGTAGTCGGTTTGATGGCCGAATCCGGATGGTCTCCACGCCCGCACCTCCCGCACGCCGTGCTTCCTGCGCCCGGCTCACCAGGCCACAAGCGCCGACTTCCGGTCGCTAGAAACGCTTATTGTATGGATTCGGGGAAATGAGTGCACGCGAAACCGACACGACCCACTTAGGTTCGAAACGATGGGACCTGACGCGGCCCCTGACGGTGGAACCTATGGGAGGAAGGGGTCGCAAAGTGCGGTGTACAGACCCAGGCAGTATTCCTGGAAGGCTTCGGTGCCCTCGAAGGGCGTTTCTACGCACACCAGGAAGTTGCAGTGGCAGTAATAGTTATCTTCGGGATGCTCTTGAGCTTGAGTCTCCTGGCACCCGCAGAAGTCGGCACGGGCGCCAAAATCGGCCATACACGTGCAATAGCTCTCGGTGCCCGTGCAGGTGGTGTCGCCGCCGGCGGTATCCGTCTGGCCCGATGTATCCCCTGGTTTCGTATCCGGGGTAACGGCGGTTCCATCGGTGGCGTCATCGGCCGCAATCAGGCCGCCGCCCTGGGCATAGGAGTTCCCGGCGTTACTGCCGCCCCCCTGGGGACCATATCCCACTCCGGCCCGGTAGTCTCGCTCACATCCCATCCAAACCAGAAGCATCATTGAAACAGCAAGGAAACGGGTCATGACACACCTCCACCCCTCTGGGTCACCCGGTAGTGTAGTGTCGACGGGGGTGCGGGTCAAAAAAAAGGCAGGGAAGCAGCGAAGAGTTATTTGCCCGAGCCCGAGCGTTCCTGATTCAAGCGGTTCAGGATGCTGAGGGCAGCTTCCTGTGCGGAGTCAATTTCGGACTCGGGACCGGCCAGAATCATACGGCCCGTGGCACCCCACGGCTGCACCATACAAAGCTTCACCCGAGCGGCCTTGAGGGCTTCGTTACAGGCGATGGCCAAATAGGCAGCGGGATTGGTTTCCATGATCAAGAGCGAGTCGCCGGCAAGCGCCATATCGCCGCGGGCCATGCCCGTGATGGCGATGGCGTGATCCTGCTCCACACCGCGGATGATGTGGTTCTGCAAGATCTTCACTTCGGAACGGTTGGCCAGAGTTAATCCGGTTTCCTGAAGCACGATGCGGCCGGCCTCGATGACTTCGCCCTGGTCCGGGTGATGAACTTCCATCAGGCCGTACTGGCGTTCGGTAACCAGCGAGCCCAAACGAACCTTGGTGCGCTTGAGCACCAGATCGATCATCCGGTGAATCTCCATGGCGGGAGCCAGCTCTACGAAGAGCGAGGCATCGTATTCCGCCGGGTCATACACTTTGTTTTCTTTTGCTATATACTGAGCCAATCTCGGCTGCATGCTGTCGATGAAGGTGTAAACTCTCAGTTCGAAGCTGCTATTTGCCATGGGTCTCTCCTCTGTGGAACCAGACAAGGTACTCCGTTCTAGCCGAAAACGGCCTCGTGCGCAAGCATCAAAGGCGCGGTTCTCACGCCTTGCGTTTCCAATCATCGGTATCCAGAAGCAACGTGACGGGGCCGTCGTTGCAGAGTTCCACCTTCATGTCGGCCCCAAAGACGCCCTGAGCCACGGCCACTCCGGCTTGGGTCAGCCGCTGGGCAAAGGTCTGGACCATGGCGCTGGCTTCGCCGGGAGCTTTGGCCTCGGTGAAGCTGGGGCGCCGCCCATGTCGGGTATCCGCCAGCAGGGTAAACTGGCTGACCAGCAACACGGCCCCACCCACATCGGCCAACGCCATGTTCATTTTCCCGGCTTCGTCCTCAAAGGCCCGCAGACCCACCAGCTTTTCCGCCAACAGATTCAATTCGGCCGCAGTGTCGTCTTTGTGAACTCCCAACAGAACCAGATACCCCTTGCCCACCTCGCCCACGACCAGACCTTCCACCTTCACCTTTGCCCAAACCACGCGCTGAACCAAGGCTCGCATATCAACTCCAAACGGATGTTTGTTGGATTAAGACTCTGTGGAGAACGGAACGATGTCCGAGAAGCAGGCGTCCATCTCGGCAGAAGCACGCTCATCGGTGGAGACCAGGGCGGTGCCCAGTTCCTGAACCAGCAGGGCCCGGGACATCTCCCACATCTTCTTTTCGCCAAAGCTCAGGACCTTGCGGCCCTTCAGCACCGAGAAATCCCGATACACTTCGGCCAGTTGCAGCGGATCCCCACTGCCTATTTTGTCCATGTAGCGGCGAGAACGCCGGTTCCAAGTCTCATGTTCAAAGGCAATGTCTCGATTCCGAAGCAACTCGAAGAGTTCTTGAATCTTGGCCTGGTCCATGACCGGACGAAGCCCCACGCGGTCCTCTTTGCCAATGGGAACCAGGATCTTCTTCTCGGTGCCCTTAACTTTGAGCACATAGAAGACATGCTGGATCCCGCTGACTTCTCGGGTTTCCACGGCAACTATCTCGGTGACACCCTGGGCAGGATACACAACTAGATCGCCGATAATGAACCTACTCACTCCGAACCTCCGAACAGGGAGACGGCGTACCGAACTCTATCACCTTTAGGCCAGGGGGGTCAAGCGCAATGGATGCACGTTTCGGAATCGGGGCAGTCCGCTACTTTTTGCCCCATAACATCTTCCAGTATCTGCGGGCTTCTCGTTTGTTCCGCAAGTCGGGAACACGGTCCTCTTTGAACGACTCGGCCAGCAACCGTTGAGCATGGAACGAGTACGGGTCTTCCAACTCAACGGCCTTGAGCAAGTCGGTCACTTCCAACTTCTTTTTGCCTTTGATCTTAAGTCCTTTGGCCTGCATTGCGTCCCGCAGGTTGCGAGAAGGGTCGGCATGTGTCCTAGCCCAGGCTCGAAAGCGTGGGACCAGGTCAGGACCCGGCAGGGCTTCAAGATCCGTTGTGGTCAAAAAGGGCGCCCCATAGATCACGGACAAGGCCCAGTGGCACGCATGGCGAATCGCCGGGTCGGGCCCAACCAGGCCATTCAGCAGTGCATCGATGTTCCATTTCGCCCGGCTCTGACTCCAACCCAATATGTACGCCGCCTGCTCTGCCAGCGACAGCCGCTGCCTGAACGGCCCCATGGACCTGGAGACGATACGGTTCGACTGCAGCCACGGCACCACCTGCTTGGCGGCCTTCGGTCCCCAGGAACGCAATCGACGACAGGCCTGCTGCACGGCTTGGAAATCGTCGGAGAGTTGAGCGATTCGGATCAGGTCCTCGACGGGCAACCCCATGCGCAGGTCGAGCGCGGCATCCAGCAGGGCCCCACACACGGGGTCGACGCACTCGTGCAACGCTTCCAAAAAAAGCGGCTTGGGCACCACCGCCTTCATTAACCCCAACGTGCGCCAGGCGGCCTCCCGCTCAGGACCCGTGGTTTCCCGATGTCTGACCTGCCCCAGCAGGCTCTCCACCTGCTTCACATAGTCGGGGTTCTGCCGGGGCAGCACCTCGTTTCCTGCAACGATATCCCGGCACCCCAGCGCAAGGTCCTGCGCCGAGCAGGCGATACGCACGTGCATGTGATCCGCATGCGGCTGGGCACCCTTTGGTTGTCGCAGAACCAGCCGCAGTTGCTTTTCTTGTTCCCGAGTCAATCCGGCCTTGTGGGCCACTTCCAACATCTGCTTGATCAGCGGTTCGTAGGCAAACACGTATTGCACACTGGTCCTGGACTGACCGGTGAGAGCACGGACCAGTTCCCAAGTGCGCGGCGCGTCAAAATGAACGTCACGCCCATCCACCACGCCCTTTCCTTTGGAATCCAGAAGGACCAGCGTCGTCGGCTGGTAGGGATTTCCCGAAGCGTCCAGTACAAAATAGGCCAGGTCCACGTCCCGGCCCGAGTTGTGGGAAACGCTCCAGGGCATGTCTCCGCCACCTGCTTTGGAGAGATTCCCCACCATCAGAATGCTGCCCGGAATCTTCTGGGCCACTCGTTCGCCGGCATGCAGCAACAATTCCACCAGTTCATCGGTGCCCCATGGGGTGTTTCGACCTTGGTGTTCCTTAAGAATTCGCACGTGTTTTCCGTGAGCCGGCAAACGACGCTGGCCCGTCAAATGGCCGGTCGTAGCCGTCCCGACGGACACGGAACCCGTGACTCGATCCCCCAGCGGATGGGTACGTTCCACCTGTGGAAGCGGCAGAGTCCAGGGCTCTGCATGGATGCCGCGTCGGGTCATGGTTCCTGGTGCAAGATCTGCGGGCCGACGGGGTGTCCGACGCAAAACCTTTCGGACTGGCAAGTCCTTGCCGGAGCCAGCACCCATTGGCTCCTCGGCCGGAGTCGTCGAATTTGCGTGCCCGGGGGGCGGGGAAAGCCCGGAATCCGGCTCTGCTGGCTGTGTGCCCGAAACGCCCGGGATATCCAACATATCGGGACCTTCGGATGCAACTTTCCTGGGAGTGGCATCAGGACCATCCAAACGGACGCCCGATGTATCCTCTGGCAGGACTGCCGCATCTTTTTGGATTGACACGGCGGTGCACGCTGTCAGAATCGGCATTAGAACTGCCAGAATTGTGAGAATAAAGGGCCGCACCGAGTGGTTGTTTGGGGGTCGCATGGAGCCGATTGTAGCGGCCTGCGATCCGGCTGCAAGCGGAAAGGGCAGTTTTGCCGAAGCAGCTATTGACAGATAAGACGAGTCCGAATATGCTGGTTTTCGTTCGGAGCGGTAACGTTTCCCTTCGGGTTGGCTCTAACGAACCAGAAGGCAGAGAGGAGCAGAACATGAACAGCAAAAAAATCGGCGAATACAGCGAACTAACCGGGTACTTCAAGTCCGTGTCCAGGCAGAAGATGATGACTCCTGTCGAAGAAGCTGAAATTGCCCGCTTGTGGCGTGAGACGACCAAGCAGGCTTATGCGGACCAGTTGGTGTCTGCCAATCTTCGTTTCGTGATCAAGATTGCGTTGGAATACAAGAATTACGGGTTCCCGATTCTGGACCTGATTCAGGAAGGAAACATGGGCCTTGTCAGGGCCGTGAAGTCCTTCGATCCGGACAAGGGATACCGGCTGATTTCTTACGGAGTGTGGTGGATCCGGGCCTACATTCAGGAGTTCATTCTGAAGAACTGGAGCCTGGTGAAGATCGGCACGACCCAGTTGCAGCGGCGCCTGTTCAATCACCTGCAGAGCAGCCAGAAGCGAATTCATCGCCTCATGGATGCCCAGGACGAAAGTGCGGCTCGGGAATCCCTGGCCAAAGCCGTGGGCGGTACCGTCAGAGACGTAGAGGACATGGAACGCCGGATGTACGGCCGAGACCTCTCCATCGACTCTCCGCAGTCCGATGGCGATGCGACGTTCACGCTTCACGATCGCCTGGACAACGGCGAAGAGACCGTGGAAGAGCGCATGGAGTCGGCGCAGGCCAGGCAGCTTCGCACGGGTGAACTGGCCAAAGCCCTGCAGCATCTGGATGAACGTGAACGACACATCGTTCGTGCCCGCCACCTGGACGAGTCCCCCCTGACCCTTCGGGAGTTGGGCGACGCCATGGGCATCAGCAAGGAGCGTGTCCGCCAGTTGGAAAGCCGCGCCCTGAAGACCCTTCGCACCTCGCTGATGAATAGTGGCAGTGTCGACGCCTTGACAGCTTAGTTCAGTCGGACCGGTAGTCCCCCCCACTTCGGGGGGGACAGGCCCAAGCCACCGGCGAGGGCCAGGGGGGGCTGCAACCCCGGCAGCAACGCGTGTTGTCGGCCATCGTGCCCTCACCCTGCCCTCTCCCGTCGGG
>CAYTWV010000264.1:0-6582 GCA_964442235.1 uncultured Myxococcales bacterium
CGACAAGGCCAACACTCTGAGGCACCGTGGAGCCACCTTGGCACATGGACGTGCGCCTCGGGTGCGCCTCGGGGGCTTTGGGGGCCACGAGCGCCTCCGCTTCGTTGTGCCCATTTGCGCCCGGCACGCTACGACGTTGATTTGTCGTCGTTCACAGGCGATAATCGCAACCAGTTGGGACAATGGCAGCGGGGAGACCGAACCATGGAGAAGGCCATCGCAGCGATTGAGGATCTGGTTCGGGACGGGATTCTGGACGGATACGCTGTGGCCGGGGGCATGGCCGCTATCTTCTATGTGGAGCCGGTGCTTACCTACGATCTGGATGTCATTGTACTGTTGCCATCTAGTACAGGGCTTCTCATCTCCCTGGAGCCCCTCTACCAGCGGCTGCAGGAGATGGGCCACACGCCTGAGGCAGAACACGTTGTCATCGCGGGGATTCCAGTCCAGTTCCTCCCGGCTTACAACCCACTGGTCGAGGAGGCGGCTCGTCAGTGTCACATTCTTCCTTTTGGCAACAGCACCGTCCGAGTTGTGAGTGCGGAGCATTTGCTCGCCATCATGGTCCAAACAGGACGCCGCAAAGACTTCGCCAGGGTTGAACTATTCTTGGCAGAGGCCGACTTGGATCGCAAGAAGTTGATGGACATCTTGTCCAGGCACGGATTGGCGCAAAAATGGGCCATGATTAGCCGCCGGGAGGATTCATGAGCCACATCGCCGACGACCACGGTTTTCCAAGGAGAACTGGGGAGTCGATCAAGGAACGCCGGATGAGAATGGCCAGGCTCCCAGTAGAAGAGAAGCTTCGGATTCTGGTACGGATGCAACATATTGCCGCCGAGGCAGCCCGTTCTACCGGCCGGCCCGTCAAGAAGCCCTGGCGACTGGACTGACCCAGGCTCAACATCGTTGCCTGACAGAGGGGTTGCCGGGAGTCACCAGGGAGAATCTCGAGCTTCCCGGCAAGCCGGGCCAGACTACATGAACGAACCCGGGCCGGGGGGCCTTCGATGTTCCTCAGGCCAGGGCGACGCTGCGCAGCTGGTTTGGCGGAGGTGCATGGGAAACCAGCCCGGCACATCTTGGAACCCGGCGAAATGGCGGAATCCCTAGGTTCTATGCGGGTCAGCGGCCCGTTCGTCTGGGAGCAGCCTCGGCACGTTGTGGCACGTCCGAGCCGTGGGCGTGCGCTTCGTCCCGCCCCAAGCTAACTTAGGTCTTGCACAATATCGGCGTGTATGTTAGTGTGCAGATATCGTGATGGAGGCGCACCATGGTGGATTCCCTTGCAGGGCATTTGGCAGACTATCTGGAGGCCACGTTGTCGGTGTCCGTTGTGCCCAAGGCATGGGACGGGTGCGGCGAACTGGCCCCCTACCTGCGGGACACGTATGAGTTCTTGCAGATGCGGCTTCTCGAAACTCCGTGCATATTGGCTATCGATCGCAATGACGTGGAACGCTCGCCGGCAATGGTGGCCCAGCAGATTCGGCTGGTGCAAGAACGGCAGTCCGGGGTGGTGGTATACGTCCGGGAGAGGATCACCTCCTACAACCGCAGGCGCCTTGTTCAGCACAAGGTGCCCTTCATCGTGCCTGGAACCCAGATGTACCTGCCTATGGTGGGGGTCGACTTCCGGGAGCATTTCCGGGCGCTGCGGGCCAAGCAGGAGAAGCTCAGTCCATCGACGCAAGTGCTGCTAATCGCCCTGCTTCTCCAGAGCAGCGAGAATCTCCCTCGAACGGCGGGTGAGCTTGCAAAGGTCTTTGGGTATTCCGCCATGACGATGACCCGGGCATTCAACGAATTGGATGCCGCTGGCTTGGGGTTGGTCACCTCTGAGAAAGGTCGGCGGAATCTGGCGGTCGTGTCTGACGCCCGAACTGTCTGGACGGCAGCTCTGCCGTTTCTCAGCAGCCCAATTATCCATGAGTTCTTCTCTAGTCAGGCCAATGCAGATTGGAACGGGCTGTCGGCCGGCCTCGAGGCTTTGGCCCACTACTCGATGATTTCCGAGCCCGGTCACCGGGTGGTTGCTCTGGGGCCGGATGCTTGGAAGAAGCTCGCCAAGGATGTTCCAGGTCATGGCGTTCCGGTCTGGGAGCTGGGAGCTTGGGAGGTCCAGGTCTGGAGTTACAACCCCGCCAAGGTCTCGGCCACCAACGTGGTCGATCCCCTGTCGCTGTACCTGAGCCTGAGAGACGACCCAGATGAAAGAGTGGAGGCAGCGCTCGAAGAGATGCTAAACGAGAAGATGGGATGGTAAGAGGACTTGCAGTCTTCCAGAGGCACTTTGAGCAGTTCACTGACAAGTACGTGCTCATTGGGGGCGCTGCCTGTGACCTGGCGATGACCCAGGCAGGTCTTGAATTCCGTGCGACCAAGGACTTGGACGTGGTGCTGCTTGTCGAAAACCTGGACGTGAAATTCGCTGCTGCCTTCTGGGCCTTCGTGCGAGCGGGACGATATCAGACGCAGCAGGGAGAAGAGAGCCAGAGGCAATATTATCGATTTCAGAAGCCAGAGAACCAAGACTACCCATTTATGATTGAATTGTTTTCAAAGGTTCCGGCGTTTCTGACCCTTGTTGGCGGCAGTCATCTGACCCCCATCCCTTTGGGTGAAGACATTTCGAGCCTATCCGCCATCCTGCTGGACGACAGCTACTATGGACTCCTGACCGTCGGGAAGAGAGTCGTGGACGGTGTCTCCGTTGCCGGGCCCGAGTTGCTGATTCCTCTCAAGGCCAAGGCGTTCCTGGACTTGACGGCCCGCAAGGCCCACGGGAGTTCTGTGGACGCCAAGAGCATTCGCAAGCACCGCAACGATGTGTTCAGGCTCTACCAGATTCTCGATCCTACTCGCCGTCTCACACTGCAAGACCCAGTGGTAAATGACCTGCGGGAGTTCCTGGCACACGACGAGGTGAGCGCCACAGACGTGCGTAGCCTGGGGCCGGGAGCGGCGAGGGTGGTGGACATTCTAGACGACATTCGAAGGTTCTATGGACTTCTGGAATGAGTCAGGCTGGGTCGGCGGCGGAGGTGTACTACTGTACATTGAGCAAGGCGGTCAGCCTGCCAACGCAGCCCCCCGGGATGGGGGCGCCGCTCCGCTGCGATGTGGATTGGCGGAGGTGCATGGGAAACCAGCCCGGCACATCACCGACCCCGGCAAAATGGCTGAATCCCTAGCAACCATGCGGGGCAGCGGCGGGTTGGGTAGTCCAACGAGCCCAGCACTCTGAGGCACCGTAGAGCCCCTTTGGCACATGGACGTGCGCCTCCTGTGCGCCTCGGTGGAGGGGGCGGCGAACAGCACACATTCGTCAACCGGGGTTTCCGAAAACTGCAACTACCGTTCACGATGGAGTTGCGCATACCCCGGTCGATGTGCAACGCTTCGCGTGGGGCCAATTCGACTTCGCTCAGAACAAGCGGATCTGCTCGCAGGCGAGTCTTCTGGTACACGGGGGGAAGACATGTCAGTCACCATCGAACAGGTACAGAAATGGCTGTTGATGGAAGAGGGAGAGGCGATTGAATTCAAGGAGGCAAGGGGGAGCTTCAGCTTCGAGACTCTGACTAAGTACGTGACGGCCATCGCCAATGAGGGCGGCGGCTACATCGTTTTCGGGGTGTCGCCCAAGGTGCCCAGAAAGGTGGTCGGGTCGAGTGTCTGGCCTGACTACTCTTCTAAAGCTCACGAGTTACTACAGAGGACGCATCTTCGGGTTGATGTAGCTGAGGTCGACCACTCGGATGGCCGAATATTGGTCTTCAAGGTGCCTGGGAGGAGTGTCGGCACCCCGGTGGCGCTGGATGGCGCATACTGGATGCGAGCGGGTGAGAGTCTGGTCGCCATGACGCCCGAAAAACTGAAGTCCATCTTTGATGAGGCCGTCCCCGACTTTTCGGCCGAGCTTTCGAAGACAGCGACCGTTGGGGACCTGGACCCGGTGGCCATCGCCCGTTTTCGAGCGCTGTGGAAGCAAAGGTCGAACAACGCCGGTTTGGATGGACTCTCCGACACCCAACTCCTGGAGGATGCGGGGCTTTTGGCAGGCGGTGCAGTAACGAATGCGGCTGTGATCCTGCTGGGAAAGGCCAAGCCGATGGCAAGGCTGCTGGGGCAGGCCGAGGTCATCTTCGAGTATCGTTCCGATGAAATGCCCGGCCCAGCGAATCAGCGGGTCGAGTTTCGACAGGGATTCCTTACTTTCTTTGATGAACTGTGGAATTTGGTCAATCTGCGAAACGACAAACAATCCTATCAGGATGGGCTGCTGATGCGCTACGTCGAGACCTTTGACGAGAGGGTCTGCCGTGAAGCCATCCTGAATGCCGTGAGCCACAGAGACTACCGATCGGGGGCTTCGGTCTTCGTGCGGCAGTTTCCCAGGCATCTTCTCATTGAGAGTCCGGGCGGGTTCCCGGATGGGGTTGACGAGGAGAACCTTCTCTTTCGGCAGTCCGCTCGAAACCGTCTGCTGGCGGACTCTCTGGCCAAATGCGGATTCGTGGAGCGGGCCGGCCAGGGCGCCGACCTGATGTTCCGGCGATGCATCGAACAGGGGAAGGACCGCCCCGACTACTCGGGCACAGACAAACACTGGGTTAACTTGCGCCTGCACGGGAACATCAAGGATCCTCTGTTCATCAAGTTCCTGGAAGGGGTCTCCAAAAAGACCGGGCGCTCTTTCGGCGTTCGGGAGTTGCTGGTGCTTGCTGCGATTCACGAAGAGCGAAGCCCAGGGAAAGGACTGGAGCAGGAGGTCGCATCGCTGCTTACTTGCGGGGCTATTGAACGTGTTTCCAGGAACAAGTTGGTGCTTGGCAGGAAGTTCTACCATTTCCTTGGAAGACCCGGAGAGTACACGCGCCGAAGGGGTCTGGACCACGAAACAAACAAAGAGCTTCTAGTGCGGCACATAAGGGACTGCGGCACGTCCGGAGCATCGATGTCTGAGCTTCAGCAGGTGCTACCGGCTAAATCTCGTCACGACATTGGCCATCTTCTCTCCGAGCTGAAGACCGAAGAGAGGGTTCACCTGCGTGGTTCCAAGCGGGGGGCAAGATGGCTGCCTGGAACTGATCCCGAGAGCGAATTAGCGGTCGACGACGGTGACATGCGCAAATGAAGACCTCTGACCGAACCGTAACTTGCCGAAATCACAGGATTGTTTTGCGCAACTTGGTATGGGCTCAGCGCAAAACTTCTGCGCAAAACCGTGCATTTCCAGTGGCAGGGCAGCCTAGAGCCACACGCTGGCTTGCCGGTCGCGCCCGGTCAATCTCAGTCAATTCCGTGCATTCCCATGCAATTCCATCCAATCCTCCAGGCCAGGCCGGCGCTCACAGCGGGGACCGGCCCGTCGAAGCAGCGACAGGCGATCAAAAAGGGATTTTCAAATGACCGCCATGACCGCACTCTCTGGAAATCCTCTTCCGACACCGTGCGCTCACCATTCACAATGGTGACTTCGAACTCCCTGAAGCGGTTTCTCAACCACGGCAGCTCCCCGCCAAAAATGTGTCGGTCAACAAGCTCTCTGAAAGACTGACAGGTGAATCGGTCCTCTTGAGGTTTCATGTGCTGCGAATCTCGTCCGCTATTCCCCTCCTCTGCGCCTCCCAGTGCGCCTCGCAACACACCCCACCACCAAAACATCCCGTAATTTCAACGACTTGTGGCAACTTGGCGGAGGTGCATGGGAGTCGAACCCACCCGGGACCTTTGCTCAGCCCCTCACTGGTTTTGAAGACCAGGCGGCCCACCGGAACCGTGGCACCTCCGAGGCTGTTTCTAACCCCGGGCCCCCTGGCCTGTCAATGGATTCCAACGGGTCCCGACGGCCAAGAATTGCCTTGACTTGTTCCGGGGCGGGAATTGGTGTCGGACCAGGAGTGCGAACGGCGTTGCTGTGGTTGGACCTCGCACGAACGTTTGCGGAGAAACGATTTGGGCAGGATGGTCTGTGATGGCAACGGCATCTGGGTGAAATGGGTCTCGACTGCGGATTGCCCGGGGCAGATGTGTGTTGCCTCACTGGGTGAGTGTTTCCTATTTGGATGCTTCAACAGGGTGAAGAGTGGGCCGGAAACCGAGTGACGTGCGGCGGCATATGCAGTAGCACTTGCAGTCGGATGGGACTTCTGAGAAACGGAATGGGTGGAGACATGGAAGCGGGGCTCCGCCCGGAAGCGGAGGCTCAACCCGAGGTGGAGGTCTGAGATGGCTCGTACGGTATTCTATCTGGTGCTCTGTGTTGGGGCTTTGAGCGCGTGCGGACAATCCGGAAGTGGTGCCGAGGAACCCGGGGAGGACGTCGACGTCTTTTCCGACCAGGCATCGGTACCCGATTTGGTAGCGTGGGATTCGGCTATTCCGGAAGGCACCACCCTGCTGAAGGTGTATGTGGCAGGTGAAAGCATCGAACGCAGAAACCGTTTTGAGGAACCACCGTTCCTGGCCGACGGCTCCCTTAATGAGCGAGGGGGAGGCGAAGAGCGCAACGACAACGAGGAGTATGGCTGGATGGTTCCCATGGCCGACCGCCTCAGGCTTCGGGCCCCG
>CAYTWV010000265.1:0-6561 GCA_964442235.1 uncultured Myxococcales bacterium
CGTAACCGTGGGCAATGCAGTGGCTGTACGCAATGATGATCGAGGGACCAGGATAACTGTCGGCTTCCTGGAACGCCTTGACCGTGTGCAGGTCCCGGGCGCCCATGGCCACGCTGGCCACATAGACATGACCGTATGCCATGGCCATCAACCCCAGGTCCTTCTTGTGCACGGCCTTGCCCGCTGCCGCAAACTTCGCCGCAGCACCCAAGGGCGTCGCCTTGGAAGCCTGCCCACCCGTGTTGGAATACACTTCCGTATCCAATACCAGCAGGTTCACGTCGCGGGTATTGGCCAGAACGTGGTCCAAACCGCCGTAACCGATGTCATAGGCCCAACCGTCGCCGCCCACCATCCAGATGCTCTTACGCACAAGATAGTCGGCAAGCTGATGCAGCGCCTTGGCTTCCGCCGTGTCCAACGTAGCCAGCTTCGCTCGCAACGCTTCGATGCGCTTACGCTGCTCGAAGATCCCCTTCTCACTGTACTGATCGCCAGCCAGCAGACCAGATACCAGTTCGTCGCCCGCCACCGAGGCAAACCCCTTCAGAAGGTGTTCGGCCAACGCCCTGTTCTGGTTGACGGCCAGTCGGAACCCGAAACCGTACTCTGCATTATCCTCGAACAGCGAGTTGGCCCAGCTCGGACCACGCCCATTCTCATCGGTGCAGTACGGAGTCGTGGGAAGGTTGCCGCCGTAAATCGAGGAGCAGCCCGTTGCATTGGCAATCATGGCTCGGTCCCCAAACAACTGGGTCAGCAACTTCACATACGGAGTCTCGCCACAGCCACCGCAAGCGCCGCTGTACTCAAACAGGGGCCGCATGAACTGCGACGTCTTCACATCAATCTTGTCCAGCTTGGTGCGATCCACTTCGGGCAGCGCCAGGAAGAACGCGTAGTTGTCTCGTTCGCTCTCACGAAGCGGCAACTGCGGCTTCAGCGTCAGGGCCTTGCGGCGAGGATCCGCTTTGTCCTTGGCCGGGCAAATCCCAATGCACACTCCGCAGCCGGTGCAATCCTCGGGAGCCACCTGCATGGTGTACTTCGTATCGGGGAAATCCTTGCCCTTGTAATCGCAACTCTTGTAGGTCGCAGGGGCCTTCTCCAGAAGCTCAGGGGCAAATACCTTCGGCCGGATTGCGGCGTGGGGACAGTTGATGGAGCACTTGTTGCACTGGATGCACAGGGCCGAGTCCCAAACGGGAATCTCCTGGGCAACGTTTCGCTTCTCCCACTGAGTCGTGGAGAGCGGCCACGTGCCATCGGCTTCGAAGGCAGACACGGGCAACGTATCGCCCTTGTTCGACATCATCACGGCCGTCACGTTACGCACGAACTCCGGAGCCGCGTCGCTCACTGCCGGGGGTCGGAAGATCGACGAGTTGGCCGTAGCCGGAAGCTTGACCGGGTGCAGATGGGCCAGAGTCTCGTCCACGGCTTCGTAGTTCGCTCGGACAACGTCCTCGCCCTTCCTGCCGTAGGTCTTCTTAATGGTCTTCTTGATTTGGGAGATGGCCTCATCTCTGGGCAGAACCCCCGAGATGGCGAAGAAGCAGGTCTGCATCACGGTATTGATGCGCTGGCCCATGCCAGTCTTGTTCGCAACTTCGTAGGCATCGATCGTGTAGAATCGAATATTCTTCTCGATCAACTGGTTCTGAACTTCTCTGGGCAAGTGATCGAACACTTCTTCCGGCTTGTACGGTGAGTTCAGCAGGAACACGGCGCCCGGAGCGGCATAGGCCAACACGTCATACTTCTCCAGGAAGATGAACTGGTGGCAACCCACAAAGCTGGCCTGACTGACCAGATAGGCCGACCGGATCGGCTTCACACCGAAACGAAGGTGCGAAATCGTGATGGCGCCCGACTTCTTCGAGTCGTACACGAAGTACCCCTGGGCGTTGTACTCCGTCTCTTCGCCGATGATCTTAATGGTGTTTTTGTTTGCCCCGACGGTGCCGTCAGCGCCCAAACCAAAGAACACGGATCGGTGAACGTCGTCGCCCTCGATGAGCAGCTTGGGATCCCAATCCAAGGACAAATGCGTCACGTCGTCATGAATGCCGACCGTGAAGTGGTTTTTGGGTTTGGCCGCCAAGGCATTGTCGAATACCGACTTGATGTGAGCAGGCGTGAACTCTTTGGAAGAGAGGCCGTAGCGACCCGAAATAATGCGGGGAAGCGTCTTGAAGGGAGCGGTCCCTTCGTTCACGGCTTCGCTCAGCCCAGCCAGTACGTCCAGGAACAGCGGTTCGCCAAATGCGCCGGGCTCCTTGGTGCGATCCAACACGGCGATGGTCTTTACGGACGCGGGCAGGACCTTCAGCAGGTGCTTCATCGAGAACGGCCGGAACAGCCGAACCTTCACGATGCCCACTTTTTCCCCACGGGCGTTCATCCACTCTACGGTTTCTTGAGCCGTCTCGGCCCCGCTTCCCATCAGAATGAGAACGCGCTCGGCATCGGGAGCACCCACATAGTCAAACAGGTGATACTGCCGACCGGTGAGCCCGGCAAAAAAGTCCATGGCGTCCTGAACGTGGCCCGGACACGCATCATAGTAAGGATTGCAAGCTTCTCTGGCCTGGAAGAAGACGTCGGGATTCTGAGCGGTTCCTCGGACCTTGGGGCGGTCGGGGGTAAGCGAACGCTCACGATGCGCCCGGATGTCTGCAGGATCCAGCATGGCCAACAGATCTTCGTTGGTCAGCTCCTCAATCTTGGCCACTTCGTGCGACGTACGGAACCCGTCGAAGAAGTGCAACATCGGGACTCGGGACTTCAGCGTGGCACGCTGCGCAATGGCGGCCATATCATGCACTTCCTGAACGCTGTTGGCGCCCAGCATGGCAAAACCGGTCTGGCGGCACGCCATGATGTCCGTGTGATCCCCGAAAATGGACAACGCATGGGAAGCCACTGCACGGGCCGTCACATGCATCACGTGCGAGCAGAGTTCGCCGGCGATCTTGTACATGTTCGGGATCATCAGCAACAGGCCCTGGGAAGCCGTGAAGGTCGTCGTCAAGGCACCAGCCTGAAGCGCACCATGCACCGACCCGGCAGCGCCACCCTCAGACTGCATCTCCACCACATCCGGAACCACGCCCCAGATGTTCTTCTTGCCCTGTGCGGACCATTCATCGGCCCACTCGCCCATGTTCGAAGAGGGCGTGATAGGGTAAATTGCGATAACCTCGTTGGTCCGATGGGCGACCGACGCGGCGGCCTCGTTGCCGTCAACCGTGATCTTGCTACGTTGCGACATGGCTTGCTCTCTCCATTCCTGCGTGTATCGGCCACAACCGGGCGCTCTGCTCGGAGTGGCGCCGAGGGGGCCTTAATAAAACCCC
Source organism: uncultured Myxococcales bacterium (assembly GCA_964442235.1). GTDB lineage: Bacteria > Myxococcota_A > UBA9042 > CAIXZC01 > CAIXZC01 > CAYTWV01. Next base: position 3,360 of record CAYTWV010000265.1, read on the forward strand.
CGGCATAAACCGCACCGACTTAAAGCAGTCTGCCTCGCGCGTGTCAAGGAAATATGGATTGTCCATTCGGGCCCAAACCGATACACTCCACTCTTCGGATCGGGCAAATCCCGCATCCAGGGCCCTCTTGAACCTTGTGTGGGGAAACGATGGACGACCCGGAAAGCCGACCGCATGCTCCTTCGATTCCGGCCCAGCAACGGTTGGAAGAACTGGAAGACCTTGAACGGCGTTATCATCAGTTGCTGCATGCCCTGGCAGGATCCTCTGGCCAGGAGAGTGGTTTTCGAAATCTGCTTCAGGCCGTGTTCGGTGCCCTGGACTTGGGCGTGTGCCTTCTGGACGCGGGCCTGCAGTATGTCTGGGTTAATGATCGGCTTGCCGCTCTAAATCGCATCCCGGCCGCAGACCATGTGGGCCGCACCGTCAAGGAAATTCTGCCCAGTTTACACCACTTGGTTTCCGAGCCCGCCCGGCGGGTCATGACCACCGGTCGCCCTGTCTGGCAATGGCCTCTGACCGGAGTCCAGGGCCAAACCGGTGCACGTGGAGCCTACGAGGCAGCCTACCTCCCCCTGAAGCATCCGTATCACGAAGAAACCATGGTCCTGGTGCTGGTCCAGCCCGTGGAACCAGAACAATCCGTCCATCACCAGTTGAAGCAGGCCCGCCTGGATTACGAGGCCCTCCTCGAGAACGCCAACGACGCCATCTTCATCCTGGACCCCTCCTCTGAAATGGTCATGCAAGCCAATCGCCGGGCATGTTTGACTTATGGATTCGACCAGGACCAACTTGTTGGACTCAGCTTCAAGGATCTGACCCGAGACGTCGCCCGAGGGGAACAGAAAATTCGGGAACTGCTCCTCACCGGTTCCCTCTCCAACTTCGAAACCACCCACATCCGCCGCGACGGCCAGGCCATCGACGTCCGGGTTAATGCCTCGGTGATCCGGCACGAAAACCGAAACGCATTGCTGGTCATCGCCCATGACATCTCGGACTTGCGGCAAACGCAGCGAGACCTTAGCGAAAGTGTGCTGCGCCTTCGGACCGTCATGGAGGGCACCGTCGAGGCCATGGCCATGACCGTCGAGCGCCGTGACCCCTATACCGCCGGACACCAACGCCGCGTCGCCTCCATTTCCGTCGCTGTCGCAAGGCTGATGAACCTCCCAACCGAAACCGTCGATGGCATACGTTGGGCTGGCATGGTCCACGACCTGGGCAAAATCGCCATCCCCGCCGAGTTGCTCTCCAAACCTGGAAAACTTAGCGATATCGAGTTCTCGCTCATCAAAACACATTCCGAACAAGGTCGAGAAATCCTCCAGACCATACAGTTCCCCTGGCCCGTCGCTTCCCTCGTCGTACAGCACCATGAACGAATGGATGGCAGCGGGTATCCCAATGGCCTGGCCCATGACCAGATATCCACGGGCGCACGGATTATCGCCGTCGCCGACGTCGTCGAAGCCATGGCCTCCCACCGCCCCTATCGTCCCGCCCTCGGCATTCCCGCTGCCCTTCAGGAAATCCGCCGCTTCCGCAGCGTCCATTTTGACCCCGACGTCGTGGATTGCACCCTCGACCTCTTTGAGAACAAAGGCTTTGTCTTGGACCAGTAGCCCCCCTGTGTTTCGGGTTGACAGAGACAACCCGTAACAAGTACCCTGCGGCCAACATCTGTGACTAGGGGCAATATCTTACTAGGGGAAATCAATGAAAACTTTTGGTCGAACAATCGTTCTCGCCTTTGCACTCATTCTCTGCTCTTCGCTTGCCCATGCGGCAGACGGGGTCGACCGCCCAATCTCGGTTACCGTCAGCCCGCTGCTGCTGATTCTGCCGGTCTTTGAAGTCACCGCAGAGTATGCCGTTATGCCCGATTTGGGTGTGGCCGGTATTCTTGGCATTGGTCAGGTCTCGGTCGAAAGCAGCTTGGGTGACGATTCCCAGTTCACCGTCTTTGAAATCGGCGGTTCCGTCCGTTACTACGCCATCGGCTCATTCCGCCATGGCATGCAACTGGGCCTGGAAGCGCTCTATCTCCAGGTCTCGGGAAGCATGGACAACGCCATCGGCGTAGGCAAAGGCCTCAGTGTCGGCCCCTTCATCGGGTACAAATACATCGCCTCGTTCGGCCTTACCGTGGACCTTCAAGGCGGCGTCGGCTACACCCTCCTGGGCGCCGAAGCCTCCAACGACCAGGGCGATAGCGCCAGCAACAGCGACAGCCAGCTCCTTCCCATCCTGAATATCAACTTGGGCTGGTCCTTCTAGTCCCCCAACTTGCTTGGGGGGCCGCCGACCAAAGGGCGGCGGGGGGGCGCGCCGTGAGCGAGGCGTAAGCCGAGTCGAACGGCTGCCGTTACCATTACCGCAACGCGCTGTTTGGCGTAAACGTGCTGTTCCGCCGTGTTGCACTTGCCTGCGTTACCGAATTTTGTACACTGTCGCCGGCTGAAGAGGTGACCCGATGTTCAAATTCACGTGGCGACTGGTTTTGTGTCTCTCGCTTTTCCCGTTGGCATGCGGGTCGGATCCAAATTCGGGACCTGCAGCAGACGCAGTGGTCGACACCATGCCGGACTCGGCGCTCCTCGATTCGCTCCCCGATTCTCTGGCCGACAGCGCCGGCGACATACCAGGGGATGCGCCACGAACCGAAGGCCTCCAGAGCGACGAACTGGGGCAAGCCGACCAGTATGAGGAACCTCCGGCCATCGAGATCGACATCGTATCCAAGGTTAATCCGTTTGAAGCCACCTTCACCCACCAGGGCAAGCCGCTGCTGACGCTGGGAGGAAATGGACGGGACGCTCTGGCCCTGAAGAACAAGGCCGTTTTGACCAGAGCCGTTGGGTTCAAGCAGTGGTTTGCCGACCCGTACAAACGCCGATACGACGTCGATTTTGAGGACGGCCGAACCGGATTTTTATACTTCACGTACCGAAAGAACGGTGCGCTGGAGATCGCCTTCGAATCCGAACAGAAGCTGCCCCAAGAGCGCATCGTCGCAAACTTCACCGTCACGGCCACCGAGGGATTCTCTGGCATCATGGAGCGAGTGGTTCAGGGAGTACAGGAACTCTCCTGGAATCCCGTCCGCACCGAAGGCCTGAACCTTAGGGGCCAAGCCTTTGAATTGATGGTCCTTCCTACCATCTCTCTTTACACACCCTTCTTCGTTTCCACACAG
>CAYTWV010000266.1:0-6549 GCA_964442235.1 uncultured Myxococcales bacterium
GGCACTGGTGGCACTCAATCAACCGGCCTGGCACTGCCCAGCAACTCCGGCTCTGCGTCAGGCTCGTCTTCCACTGGCAGCGGCGGTACCAACTCAGGTGGCCTGGCACTCCCCAGCAACTCCGGCTCTGGGGCAGGCTCGTCTTCCACCGCCAGCGGCAGTTCCAGTTCGGGTGGCTTGGCGCTCCCGAGCAACTCCGGCTCTGGGGCAGGCTCGTCTTCAACCGGCAGCGGCGGTTCCAACTCGGGTGGCCTGGCGCTGCCGAGCAACTCCGGCTCGGGAGCAGACTCGTCTCATTCTGGTACTGGAAGCCACTCTGATCCAAACAGCCCCGTGCTTTCGTCGCAGTACACCGGGGGCTCAAACACTGGTGGGCAGGGCAGCGGCACGAATAATGGCGGCACACTCAGCGGAAGCGATTTGTGGCTCTTGTGCGGTGCAGGACTGCGGAATGGTTCCTCTTCCTCTGGGGCCAGTGGTGGTTCTTCGTCGAACCTCTTGACACTTTTGTCGCAGTATCAGGAAGGCTCAAGCGCTAGCGGACAGGGCAATGGCACCGGTAACACCCTGTCGAACGCCGATCTGTGGGGTATGTACTGGTCAGGTGCTGGGGCCGGTTCCTCGTCGTCCGGCTCTGATGAAGGCTCTCTCGCCGACGACCCGACCATTTCGGCTCAGTACATCGGCGGATCGGGCGTTGGCCGCATCACGCCATTGGTCTACAACCCCGAGAGCGACGGCCCGCCCCTGTTCGTCTCGGGCGTGTGGACGGGCGATGCGGGCGGATGGCAGTACGTCAACGCCTCAGACGGCGAGGGCATCCCACCAACAAAACCGGACACTGCGACAGCCAGCGTCGGTTGGTTCGACTGGTATCGGAATCTGTGGCGGAGCGAAGCGAAGCCGGTGACGCCCCAAGTCGATCAGCCTCGCGGCGCTGACATCCCCGCCTTGGGTTTGCCCGACCAGTTGCCAGCGACACGGCCGGACGGGACTATCGACCCAGTTTTCAACAACACTGTAGAAAAAGCTGCTCCAATTAGCGCAGCTGGGCTGAAAGGCGTAGATCTTGAAGAATATGTTCGAAAGCAAATGGGGGGGAGCGGAAACTTCAAAGCCCCCAACGGCCGCGACATCGACGGAATGCTTCCAGATGGTCGGTGGTATGAAGTCAAGTCTGCCTTTAACTATCTGTTCCGAAACGGCGCGTTGGATCCAAGGAATTGGAATGCGTTCACGTCTCAGATTTCTTCTGCAGCGGCCGAAGCAGCCAAACAGGGAAAGTCGTTTGTGTTGCTCACCAACATACCCCCCCCTGCTGAGGTCGTCGCATGGCTTGCGAAGCGAGGAATTCCTTGGGAGCTCGTGAAGTAATGCCCAGGCAGGCAATCATATCATTCTACATCGATTCGTCTAAAGAACCGGAACACGGCGTGTTGATCGCCATGTTGCGGAAATTAGGTGCGTCGCTGGTAAGGGACAGTCGAATTCATGCGTACGTGCAGACAGAGGACGGGCGTGAATACCTTTCTTCGCCTTGCAGCGAAGGAATGGCTTTCGACACCGTCGGAGCACTTTTCGCAGAATCCAAGATCGCCGCCGTCGATGCCGAAGTCGACCATGAGGGACGTGCGATGCTCTTCAGTTTTGATCCGAGCTATGACGGTCAAATCACAATCACGATCCTTGGCGAATGCGTCGAGTTGCCCGACCGAATGATCGACTTCAATTGGTACTATACATTCTGGAAGAATTGCATAGGCGATCTAGTTGACATTGCAGGGGTCGAGTTTAGCGTGCATGCGTAGTACTCGCCTTACTTCGAAGAGACGATGATTGATTTATGCCGTTTCTGTGGGCCGCGGATTTCAGACGCGGAGCATCTATCCTCCGCGGATGGAGCTCGCCGCGTGCTGATCGCCTGCCCTAATTACCACTGGTGGGCCATCATCTCCATCGCCCGATACGGTGGACTTCGGTGCCCTTCTGAGGTCCTGTCCCTCCGCTGGGAGAACATCGACTGGGCCGGGAAGAAGCTTCCTCGTGACGTCGCCGAAGACCGAGCACCACCCTGGCAAGGGGACTCGCCGGATCCCGCTGTTCCCGGAACTTCGAGCCGTCCCCGAAGAGGCGCGCGCGTTGGCGCAGGGCGGCACTGTCTACATGGCGGACGAGGCCATGCGGAAGCCCCGCCAGGGTCCCGGTGGCTGGATGAACGTCAACCTCCGCACGACCTTCCTGAAGATCATCAAGCGGGCCGGGCTCGCCCCATGGGATCGACTCTTCCACAATCTCCGCAGTTCCCGCCAGACCGAGCTGGCCGAGACGCTTCTGGCCCAAGTCGTCTGCGACTGGCTGGGCAACAGCGAGGCGGTGGCGATGATGCACTACCTGCAGACGACCGAGGAGCACTTCAGCCGGGCGGTCGGGCGGACTCCCACGCCAAGGCAGGTGGCGACTGATGCCGATGACAATGCCACCGCAAACCCCAACGTGGACATTCGATCCAAGGCGAAGCAAAAAGCGAAGCAGTCAGGAGCCGCAAAGGCTCGTGCTGACTCGCTCCCGGAGAGGAAACACCCCGGTATTGCCGATAGAAACGACAACCCGCGAAACCCTGCCACTACCCAAGCGGATGGGGTGGGATTTGAACCCACGAGACGCTTTCACGTCTGCCGGTTTTCAAGGTCGACGAAGCCCCTCCGAGCACTCCCGAAGGAATCACCCTTGAAAACAAGGAAAAGCGCTCCTGAAGGCGTCCTCAACGGGTCAACCGGGGCCTGTCCCAGCGGGCGAAATCGAGACAAACCGAGACATAACGAGCCAAATCGAGACCACTCACCAGACAAGTCACGGACAAGTCGCGGTTGGCGTGTCTTGAAATGGCTCGAAATGGCCGAAGACCGGGACTCCCCCCCGTGCCCCTTCAGGATCAACGTCAGGGCCGCCTTACCGGCCGGCAGATTGGCCCGCTGGCGCCCCAGATCGAAGATGGCCTCCGAAGGGCGATTCTAGAAGCGACTACGAGAACGACGTCCCTGTGACGCCCGTCCGCGGGGCAGGTGGTTCGGTCGGATCGACCGGTTCCCCTTCGAGGCGCTTCATGCCGGCGGCATCACGACACACCCGCTTGAGGCGGTGCCGACCACGCCGTCATCCGTTCAACCGGGGTTGCCGTCTGATTACCTTGTGGCTCCGAGAGGGTGGCTCCTCAGGATCGGGAATCCTCCCGGTGATCCTGGTCGATACCCGGAACTGGGGCTCGCAGCGCCACTGCCGCGAGTGGCGTCCGCGACGGCTCACCTAAAACGGCGTGAGCGTGCCCTCCTGCTTGGGATTTAGCGAAACTTGCTGGCCCAGTCACGCAACAAAAGTTCCCTGCCCCAGGAGCGGAGACCCTCGCGTGCGGGCGCGGGATCCTGCGGGCAAAACGGAGACCGGGGGCCGCTGTACGAGACTGCTCGACTACTTGACGAAATCGTAAGGGCGCCGATATCCTAGGCCCTCAATAGGGGGGTGTTGTCCTTTTTCCGAGAGGTCCAATAGGGGAGGCAGCCATGCGGTTGGCACGATGTCGGAAGACGCATCCGTCCACAAGAACAGCCTTCGAGTCGCTCGAACCGAGGGCGATGCTCGCCGGACTCGCGCCGGATTCTTTGAGCGGCTTGGGATCGACCACCGCCGTGCTGCTCCCCGGTGTTTCCGGAGCCAATCTTTTCGGTGACAGTCCCACGTCCGGCTCAGCCGGAAGCTCCGCCTCGCCGATCTCGCCCTCAGGCTACAGTGGTGCTCAACCCACTGATTTGGCGCTCCCAAGCAGTTCTGTCTCCGAGACAGGCTCGACTTCCGCTGCGTCCAGCGGAACTTCCACCTCGGGTGGTCTGGCGCTCCTGAGCAACTCCGGCACGGGAGCAGGTTCGACCACCTCTGGGACTGGAGGCAGCTCCAATCCAAACGGTCTCGTGCTTTCGGCGCAGTACACCGGAGGCTCAAACGCTGGTGGGCAGGGCAACACCTCAGGTGGCAACCTGACGAGCGCGGTGACCGTTGCGGACTCCCAAGCCGCGTCCGCAGGGGCGTCCAATGACACATTGCCGTCCACCTCCGCCGCTTCCGATGGGCCAACGGTGTCACCGGCACAGCCAGGATACACATGGACCGGCTGGTCGTCCGTTCCTTTTGGTCAACCTCCGGTCAATGTTGTAAACCCCACGAATCAGAACGTGACAGCCAGCGATTGGTGGTTACTTTGGAATGGTTCTGGGCCTGTTGGGCTGAAACGCAACCTAATAAACGAATATGGGACTCCGCCCGTGACAATTCTGCCTGGGCCGGCTCCGGCATATCCACTTACGCAGGGCGTGAGCGGAGGCCTCGGCAATGTCTACACAAGTATTCCACCCGGAGTTCTGGTGGGGCCAACTGGAACCGGTCCGTGCATTGGGGTGATAATTGTGTCGCCGCCAGATTCAAATGGAAATGTCACGGTGTGGGTGTACCATTTTCAGGCCACGGATAACCCCAACGCTACCCTCCAGAATTCGGGCGGATTTCCTCCCGGATCGACCGTGGTGCTGAGTGGAGGCTGGGACACCGACCCTCAATCGATGGGCACCCTGAAGAGTATTAATACGTTTCTGAATTCGCACCCGGGGATCAATGTGGCCGGTTATTTCAATACCCCGGCGCTGTATGTAAACGCTTCAGGTCAGTTTTTTGTATTCCAGTCAGCGATCGACACGAGGGATGACAGGACTATTGCGCAGCCTCCTCATGTCCCGCCCCTCCCGCCTGAGGATGCGAACCCGTGAAACCGCTCAAGCAAATTGTTGTCATTGCCGCACTTCTCGCTGTCGGTGCCGCGACATATTTTTGGTATCGGTCCATGCGATGGAATCATTATCTGGGCGTTGTAGCATCGATCCGCGCCGAATTTGATTCGATCGAAGGGGCCCCTCCGCAAGGCATTGATCCGGGGGCATGGAAAGCGATGGTGGGATGGATTCACAACTACGTTAGTCAAGCCAATGACCGCACTGATGCGACGCGCACGGCATTCGAATCTCTGCTATCGGACTTGAAAGCCCGACGAGTGTCCGGCTTAGGGTATCGGACGAGGGAGGACATCCTCTGGCTGCATGATCGAGTAGAGCGGACGACGTCCACAACGAGAAAGTACTGTGAGAAATGGAGGGACTCATTTGACGTGCATCTAGACAACGTCTTTCCATCGGGAAGAGAATTTTCTTCTAGCACGAAGGAATTTGATCGGGGAGTCAGCTCAATTCATCCGGGCGTGACTATTGGAGTCCGGCTCTATGACGCTTCCAGTCATTCCGGAACCGACCCAGTGTGTCTGTGTCATATGCGATAGCGGCAACTTATTGTGTTGCTGACCGGCCTGGATTTCCTGTACCAGGCGAAATGAGGGTTCAGGGTTGGGCCTGACCGAGGCAGACAGCCCCGCGTGCGGCTGGGGCGGAGGCCTTGGCCGAGGCGGAAGCCGCACACGCGGTGGCGAACCCGGCCGGAGTCTGAAGCCCGAGAGATCCGTGAGGCCTCCGGCGGTTGCAGTCGTCCCTCCAGGCGGCCGTGACCGCCCCGGCATCGCGGAGGCCTTCGAGGACCTCCAGTGCCAGGCACTCGTCACGGATCGGCTGTGGATGCTTCTCGGCATAGCCGTTCTCCCACGGGCTGCCGGGCTCGATGGAGAGCGTTGATACGCCGCCTCGACCGGGCCATTCCGAAAAGCGGATGGGGTGGGATTCGAACCCACGAACGACTTTCGCCGTTGCCGGTTTTCAAGACCGGTGCATTCAACCGCTCTGCCACCCATCCCAACGGCCACTTTCGCTCAACGGCTCAAGGCAGACATCGCCTTCGCCAGCCTCATCGCCGCCCGCGGCCGCACATCGCTGCCGGCAGTCCGCAAGGGCCGTGCTGCCGACGCATCATCCGGGTACGCAGTCTAGCAAGCCGTCTCCCGCCGTCAGCAGGCCGATTCGATCCACTCGCCAGGAAGCCCCTGCCACGGCAGCCCCGGGATCACCTTTGACGGAGAGCGTGATTTGGCCTAAAACTACGGGCTCGTTCCCGGATCCTGCGTGGATTCGAGGCCAGCGGCTCTTTTGTCGTGCCTCCCTCGCAACCAATCCCCTCACCCCACGACCTTCCGACAGGACCATCGATACCATGGGCGGCATCAGCAACCGGATGAAGGAAATCAAGCGGCGCCGGCACCGGAAGCAGAAGATCGCCAAGTTCGGGCTCAAGCTCAAGAAGGCCACGCAGTCCGAGCGGCTCGTCATCGCCAACAAACGCCGTAGGATGACCGCCGGCGCCGAAGTCCTCATCGCCAGGATGGGCCTCGAAGAACGCAAGCGAGGCTGATCGCCCGCGAACCGCTGGCCGTAAACACCCGGGGCCGCGCGAACCAGATGGCTCGCGCGGCCCCGATGCTTTTGGCTTCTTCGAGCTCGTTCGGAGTGTGGCTTGCCGATCAACCCGGCGCGAAGGCGGACGTCAACCTGGGCCTGACGACCAAGACCA
>CAYTWV010000267.1:0-6532 GCA_964442235.1 uncultured Myxococcales bacterium
GGGCGTGTCCCCGGTACGAATCTCCCGGGCCTGGCGCGAACTGGGCGTCGATGGGCTGGTGGGTCTGAAGGCGGCATTGAGCAGTGGCCGTTTAGTTGAGGCGGCTGTTCTGGACGAGGAGACCGCCTCCCAACTGCCGCGCGTGATCAAGGAATATGAAGAGGGCTGTGGAGGCTGGCTTCGGCCGCAGGCCAGTCGAGTGGCGTCGTCTTTGCTGAGCCATCTTCGGGATGGACCGTCCATTGAATCCGTTGCCCTGGTTGGGGACATCGCCCGGTTGAAAACCGTGTGTGGCAGCGTAGAGACGCTGGTTTCGGCATTTCGGCCCGAGGAAGTTGTGGAGTGGTTGTCGAAGTGGGTCCTTTGTGGTTCGGCGATAGAGGAGAGTTCAGGCTGGCTTACTTGCCACACCCACGAGGGGATGGCATGCCACGTGGGAGTCTGCCTTCCGGCGCACTTCCCGGCGCATTCGTACCGACTGAGAAGTTCCGCAGACCATTGGCAACGGGTCAGCGATTTGGCCTGCCAGCTGGGCGTGCCGCTTGAGGTAGAATGCAATTTGGCGGAGGGGATCTCCCGTCCACGGCCGGCCTCGGAGCAAGAGTTGGCCGATGCGTTGGAGATGGTCTGTTTGCCCCCGGAGTTACGGGACGGTCATGTGGAACGCCTGTGGGATACAAAATCTCCTGCGCCGATCACTCTTGAGGAGATTCGGGGCGATCTGCACTGCCATTCGACGTTCTCGGATGGGACGGACACGGTGGACCAACTGCTGGATGGGGCATTGAGCAGGGGGTACGAGTATCTGGCCGTCACGGACCATGCCAAGTCGACGTGGATTGCCAGTGGTTTGGACTGTGCGGGTGTGGAGGCCTATCTGCGAGAACTGACTGCGATTCAGAAGTCTCGAACCGACATTCACCTGCTGAAGGGCCTGGAGGTGGACATTCTTGCCGACGGGACGTTGGACCTGCCCGACGAGGTTCTGGTCCGCCTGGATGTGGTCATCGGATCGGTGCATTCCGATTTTCATTTAAGTACTGGGGATCAGCTTCGCCGAATTCGGCGAGCCATGGAGAACCCGCTGGTCCATGTTTTGGCGCACCCGACTGGCAGGCTTCTTGGAAAGCGCAGTTCCATGCCCATCCCGTTGTTGCCTCTGGTGCAGATGGCAGCGCAGACGGGCACGTGGCTTGAAGTGAACGGGAATCCCGAACGACTGGATTTGTGGGCAGAGGGGTTGCGTTTGTGCAAGTCCCACGGAGTCCCGGTGCTAATTTCCAGTGATGCACATCGGCGGGAGTCGCTGGGACAGATGGAATGGGGCGTCCAAGAAGCACGATGTGGCAGGCTGGAGAGCCAGGATGTCGTCAACACACGCGGCCTGACCGAGCTTCGATATTTGTTGGCAAAGAAGCGGGCTGGACGATGAAAAGCGGCTCGTTTGCGCCTCTCCCGGTGTTGAATCGGGGGCCTGCCGTTCACACCCTTTCTTGGGTTTGGAAAGCAGGGGAGGATCAGGAGTGAATCGGCTCGTGTCAGGACGAATGGCCTTACTGGAGAAGCAGACGGATCACTGCACGCTGTGCGGCAATCGGTGCGGGGCTGATCGCCATTTTGGCGAAGAGCCGATTTGCGGTGCGCTGCCTGAGGCCGAAGTGGCCTGGGTGGGCGTTCACCATGGGGAAGAGCCCCCCATTTCGGGAACCCGAGGCTGCGGGAACATCTTCTTCCACCACTGCAATCTGGCGTGTGTCTTCTGCCAGAATTGGCAAATCAGTAACGCCGACGCCGTGACCCCCGAACGGTACGACGCAGATCAACTGGCCTGGGAAATGATTCGGCTGCAAGAGGCGGGCGTGCATTCGGTGGGGCTGGTATCGGCCACAAGCCACCTTCCCACGGTGGTTCCGGCTCTGATGCTTGCCAAAAGCCGAGGATTGCGAATTCCGGTGGTCTACAACTCGGGGGGATACGACACGGTCGCTGCGCTGCGGCTGCTGGATGGTCTGGTGGACATCTATCTGCCCGACATGAAGTACGCAAGTGATGAGATGGCCCGGGTCTATTCCGGCGTCACGGACTATGTCTCCTTGAACCGTTCCGCGGTACGCGAAATGTACCGGCAAGTTGGAGAACTGGCGTTGGATGCCAATGGCCTGGCTCTTCGAGGGCTGCTGATTCGGCATCTGGTTCTGCCCGAAGGGATTTCCGACACCGTGGACGTCCTGGAGTGGATCTCCAAGAACATCAGCAAGACTGTTCACATATCCATAATGAGCCAATACAAGCCTTCGTTTCATGCATGCACGGATCTATTCCCAGAGCTAAACAAGGTCATAACCAAGAAGGACTATGATTTCTATGTGACGCTCGCCGAGGAGTTCGGGCTGGTCAACCTGTTCACGCAGGAGTTGGAGAGCACAGAAATGTACAACCCGGACTTCGCATCATCCCGCCCGTTTTCCTGATCAGGCCTGACAGATCTGTTTTTTGAATAGAGTCCGGGCGCCTTCGTTTGAGGCACATTTCGTGCTGCACCCGTCGCATTTCTGCTTCCTTGCGCCCCCTGAAGGCAGGGAGTGGGATGCTGCGGTTGGGAGTTGAAACGGGTCGTTGATACGGGTAGGCTTCGCTGCGGCATCGAGAAGAACGACTTTGCGTGTTCCACGGCGCCCATCAACAGGGTCGCCCATTTCTTAGGAGGAGTGTCATGCGTCGTACGGCTCTTAGCGTGTTGCTTGCTTTGGGTATTCTGGCTCAGACCGGGGTTGCATCGGCCCAATGGGGATCCATTCCGCAGCGTTCCCGAAGTTCCCAAGGACTGGAGGTGTTTGGGGGTCTGGGCGGCAACGTGTGCCTGGAGAGCGGGAGCACGGATTGTGAGAACATCGACCCGAGCATGGCGATGCTGCTGGGTGTGGGGTACCGATTCAGTTCGTTTTTCGGCCTCTATCTGGACATGAATTATGGCATGTTGGCCCCGGACTATCCCACAGCCACGGGCGAGGATATCTACACCTTGACCCTGATGCCCGTTGCCCGATTTTTTGCGGAGCTTCGTGACGCCGAAGTGTACGGCGGTATCGGATACGGATACTCCCGAGTCGGCGTAAAGGACGACGACACCGACGTCCATTTTGATCGCTGGAACAACATCAAGTTTTTGGCTGGCGGGGCCATTCAGATTTGGCCTCAGCTTTATGTGGGCGGCGAAATCCAGCTTATCTACAACGTGGATGGCAAGTGGGATTTCTGCGTGGACGCCAACGGCAAGTCTCAATGTGACGAAGCCGAAAAAGACGTGTTCGATCTGCTGCAGCCTTACGTGTTCGTCAAGTACCGCTTCTAAGAAGATCGGGCAGCAATTCCGCCAGAATCCCCGCCAAAGTCAGCGCTTCCAAGTTTGCCCCGTGAATGGGTGGTGAGAACTCGGTTAGATCCAGGCTTCTGACATCCAGTTCCTGCACCAGGAAACGAAGCGATTGAAGCAGTTGGCCGGGCTGCAGTCCCAGTGGCAAAGGCATGCCCGTAGCGGGCATGACGGATGGGTCCAGCACATCTACATCCACGGAAAGATGCCAGGCCAGGCCCTGAGGCAGCGTTCGGACCAGGGCTGCGAGGGACTGGGGGCACAGGTGTGAAGCTGGCAGATGGCGGTCGACGCCCCAGGCGGAGAAGGCAGTCTGGGGGTCTTGCCCCGGGGCAAGTTCAAAGTCCGCCGGAACAGGCTGAAAGGTACGAAGGCCCACCTGGGCCACAAATTGGAGTCCCGGAAGGCCTCTGGAAAGCCCGGCCCAGGAACCGTGAGTCAGCGGGACCTGAGGCACCGGCGAGGCGTCCAGGTGTGCATCAAAATAGAGAATTCCAGCCGGGTGGCGCATGGAGAGGGCTTGGGCCATGCCAAACGATATCGAATGGTCTCCGCCCAGGAGCACCGTTTTGCAGTCCAAGTCCAGCCAGGGGCCGACCAGACGGCATACTTCCTGTGCGACCTCCTCGGGGGATTCATCCTCGGGAATGAGGTCCCCAGCATCGTACATGCATTCGTCTTCCAGAACCAAGGCCCCGTGGGAAGGGCTGAACGGGGGTTTGACACACCCGTCGGGTAAGCTGGACCGACATGTCCAAACTTGCGATGAGGAGTGGCGCAAGGCCGTGGGGCCGGAATTGGAGCCCCGGGGGCCGAATGAGGCTCCGTCATATTGGGCCCCAAGTACAACCAGACTGGCACGGTTGGGCAAGTGCCCCGTGGCCAGAGGGGGCATGGAGAAGAGTGTGGGGTAACCCAGGGTGTGTTTCACGACGAATACCGCTTCATGGGTTCAGAAAGAGAATGCCACGACACCAGGCCGGCGAGCCTAGTTGGAGGCTTCGAGCTTGGCGGCTCTTCGTTTGTGGACCAACCAGGCCGCAAGCAGCAACAGGGGCAGGAGTCCGGCCCCGCTTTGGCCAGTGGACGAGCATCCACCGCCACCGCCGCCGCCACCGGAAGAGTTTGTGTCCTTGTCCGAGGTGTCGGGAGCCAGCGAGTCAGCGGAGGTGGAATCCGAGGCGGTGTCCGCAGGAACCAGATCGTTGTCGGCCAGGTCCTTGGGTTGGGTGTCGGTGCCTTGAAGGTCTTCGTCGCCAAGATCCTCGCCCAGGTCAGTCTGGGTGCTGTCGCTGGAATCGGTGGAGGTCGTGTCGACGGCGTCGGACTGAACCGTGTCATCCTGGGTCACCACGTCGTCTTGGTCCGGCGACGGTTCCACCGCATCTGGCAGGCATTGGCCTTCCACCTCTGACGTGCCCTCGGGGCAGCACTGGTCCTGGGCACAGCCGAAGTCGCAGGAGGATGCGATCTGGTCGGAGAGTTCACCACAAGAGTCACGCCAGACCAGATTGCCCTGGTCACAGACCTTATCGAACTGAGGCTGGCAGACACAATCGCCCGCCAATGGTTTGCAGAACGCCAGGTTTTCGCCCTCTTCCAGGCACTGGGCCCCTTCGGGACAGGGCTCACCGCCCACCTGACATGCCAGCAGGCAATACTCGCCAGAACCAAGGGGTGCGCAGACGTTGGCCGGGTCGCGTCCTGCTGACAGGCTCTGCACTGGATGTCGACACAAGTGTGGGCTACGGAACAAAGCTGTGCGGCTGTGCAATCCTGGCTGGTCTGGCAGCAATTCTGCACCGGTGTGCCAAGGCAAACCCCTTGGGAGCAGGTATCGGTTGCCGTGCAAAGGTCTTCGTCATCGCAGGGGACCGTGTTGTGGGCAAACAGGCAGCCCTGCAGGGGGTCGCAGGAGTCGTCGGTGCATGGATTCGAGTCGTCGCAGTCTGTGGGCACACTGACACAGACTCCCTCCATACAGTTTCCGTCGGTGGTGCAAAGGTCCCCGTCATCACACGCCACGTCATCAAAGGTAAGGTGCTGGCATCCGACGCCTTCGGCACAGTAGTCGCCCGTGCAGGAATTGCCGTCATCACACGAGATATCCTCGCCTACACAAACACCGTCAACACACGTATCATTTTCGGTGCATGAGAGACTATCGTCACAACTATCCGTCGTGGACTGGAAATCGCAATTCCCGTTGCCCAGGCAAACATCCTTGGTGCAGGCATTGTTATCATCGCACCCGAAGGGGACACCTTTGCACTCCGAACTGACGCAGACATCGTTCTTGGTGCAGGGGTTGGCATCATCGCAGGGATTGGTGTTGTCGGTGCGGACGCAGCCGGAGGCGGGGTTGCAGGTGTCGTCGGTGCACGCGTTTCCGTCATCACAATCCAGCGCTGCGCCGTTACAAGAACCAAGGGAACACGCATCAAACTGAGTGCATGCGTTGCCGTCATCGCAGCCTTGGTTGTTTGGGGTTTGGATACACCCCGTAGCCGAATCGCATGTGTCGTCGGTGCAGAGGTTACCATCGTCGCAGGAGATGGCGGTTCCCGCACAGGATCCGGCGTTGCAGACATCCTGATTGGTGCAGGCATCGGCATCATTACAGGGGCTGGTATTATCCACATGTTTGCACCCCGTGGCCAAATCACACGAGTCATCGGTACACGGGTTCGAGTCGTCGCAAGAGATGGGGGTTCCAGCGCAGGCCCCACCGGCACACGTGTCGTTCAGGGTGCAGACCGAACCGTCGTTGCACGGTGCCGTGTTGTCGGGGTTCAGGCAGCCGGTGGCGGGATCGCAGCTATCGTTGGTGCAGGGATTCCCATCGGCGCAGTCAGCGACCGAACCGACACAACTGCCCAGGGTGCAGACGTCATCCCAGGTGCACTCCGAGCCGTCGTTGCACGGGAACGTGTTGTTCAGGAAAACGCACCCGGAATCTGCTTCGCACGAATCGTCGGTGCAGGGGTTGCCATCATCACACACTACGGCCGAGCCGTCGCAGGCTCCGTTGGCACAGGTGTCCTGGTAGGTGCAGGCCGACCCGTCGTCGCAGGGAAGCACATTGTTGGTATAGAGGCAGCCCTGGACCGCATCACACTTGTCGTCGGTGCAGAGATTGAGGTCATTGCAGACCACCGG
>CAYTWV010000268.1:0-2802 GCA_964442235.1 uncultured Myxococcales bacterium
CGAAAGGTCCACCGGGCCATGCTCAAGATCGCCGAACAGGAGGGCATCAAGTTGTTGCCCGCATTCCTGTTGAGCCCCAACGTGGAGAAGGCCGAGGGTTCCGAATCGGTGCAGCGTTATTTGAAACCCACGGCAACGGGGAACTACCGCTGGATCAACGTGGGAGCAAACTTCGACCCCACGGCAGAGATCTGCAACAACGGTTTGGATGACACCCTGGATGGGTTGGCCGACTGCGACGACCCGACCTGCAAAGAGAGTTTCGTTTGCCGACCGATCACGCCGGGGCAACTGGAGCTTTTCTTGATGTCTCAGTGCCCGTTCGCTGCCAAAGCCCTGGTCGCACTTAATCAGTTGATGCCTGCCTTTGGCCGCGATGTGAAGGTCGTGCTGCATTTTATCGGCTCCGAGGTGGGTGGCGCACCCACGTCGATGCACGGCGATTCGGAAGTAGAGGGAGACCTGCTGTTCATGTGTGCGCAGAAAGTCATTGTCACACAGCCGATGTTGATGGCGTTTTTGGGCTGTTTGGCAACGGACCTTCGGAATCTGGAAGGGGCTTGGCAAGGTTGCGCAAAACAGGCGCTGTTGGGCGACGACTCTGTGGATTCCATCGAGCGATGCCGTCGCGCCCCGGATGCCCGACAAAAGCTCCTGGCCAACTTCAAGATAGCGGAATCATTGAAGATAACAGGCAGCCCGACGTGGGTTGTGAACGGAAGGCACAAGTTCAACGGAGTCACGGCGGAAGTGGTCAAAAAGAACCTGTGCGACAACAACCCGGGGTTGGCCGGGTGCGTCCAAGCACCCCAAAACTGATTGCTGTTGTCGGCGTGCCAGCCGTGTGGTGAGATGCGATCTGCATGAAGAATTTGGGGGTTAGGATGCAGGCGAAATGGCTTTGGGTTGTTTGTGCTTTGATGGTTGGGCCCGGGGCGTGCGCAGGTGACAACGGCACATCCCAAACGAACTTGGACGTGGCCTCTGAATCGGACACGACGCTGGACGCCCGGGATGATTCCACCACTGATGACGCAGGTCATGACGCACAAAATGACGCGGGTTTTATGCCTCAACCCACCTGGCATGCCGCGCTGACATTGCCCGATTATCCCTTCTGGGAAAGTGATGGTTTGGCGCTGGACAGGCAGCAGCTTGAGGTCCTGGCCGACGAATACTGCGCGTCCAAAAAGGCAGCGGGAAACGCCCCGGAATTTTTCTATGGGACGTTGCCGTTGTGGGCTGTAGGCGGCCTTTGCCCGGCCTCATCCGCCAGCGAGGGCCCGGTTTTCAGTTCGGACCCCGAGGTCGTGAAGGGGCTGCTTGGCTGGATGTACCTGTCGGGGTACTACGGAGGCGTCTGGTTCAGAGATAACGCCGATTTTGGTATGAGCATGCCCGGGGGCGACGGCGAAGGCGAAGGCGGTCCCGAACCCGGGCCCGTGACCGAGGAGGACTTTCAGGCCATCGCGCTGAACGCAGCGGATCTTCGGAAACTGGCCGTGGACGGCGCTGCCCAAGAGTTGTTCGCCCATAACTTCGAGGCTCTGAAAGGGACCGGTTCGTTGATGGATGCGCTGATGACCTCGTTGCTGACGGTCTTTGCGTACAACTACGGATATGTGCAGGCGGTGCTGGCCAAGCCTCCCGAGGGGGTCCTGGAGAAACCGGCCTTCCCATGCTCGGACTATCTCTCATGCAAGTTGGCGAAATCGCCGCTGGCGCACTACGCCGTTTACGAATCTGCACTGCCCCTGCTTAAAAACCCCGTGGGCACAAAGTGGCAGGCTTTGGCTGCGGAAGTCGATAAGAGCAAAACCTGGATCAGCATCGGCAAGAGCCTTTGGAGCGAAGGCAGCATCAGCCCCGAAGCGTGGGGCGTGCTGGTCCTAATCAATGCGGGCTATTTGCAGGTTTCCGCCGCGGCAGCACTGGCTTCCATGTTGGGTTATGGAGAAGACGACGAAGCAGCAGGACGATGCGGCACGCTGCTGGAAGCCGCTGCCGATACGTGGAACCAGGCCTATTTTCTGGCCTTGAGGTCCGATGCTCCGGTAGGATCGGCCCCCGTGCTGGTGTGTTTGGAATCGGAGTAGGCAAACAGGGCCAAGTGCCCGTGGCGTACCAACGGGTCCAATACTGGCCTTCTAGCCCCTGATTGCTGGCTGATTGCTCATTCGAATGCGTCTTGCCGGGCCGCCGTGTGGCCCCGAATATCGACCGGAGGTCTTGATGCTCCGCAGGAATCTTCCCGCCGTCCGTGCCGTTGCGACTGGTTCCACGATTCTATTGATGGTCCTGGCCTGCCAGAAAGCTCCGGTATCGGATCCGACGGCCTCTCAACCTGCTTCAAAAGCTGGCGCCCCCGAGGTTTTGCCCCCTGAGCCGCATCTGGTTCCAGGGCAGTTCGATGTTCAGACCGCCCATTTCCCCCAGCAGGCCGAAGAACTGACAGGTTCGGGTACTGGGAAGAAAGAAGCGGCCAAAGACGTGGCCAAAGAAGCGGCACAAGAGGCCGTGAAAGAAGCCGTGAAAGAGGCATCCAAAGAAGCGGCCAAAGAGGCGCTCCAGCCGAAGCCCCTGCCCCCGAACCTGCGCAGCGTGCACTTGAATCCGCAGGCCGAAGGGGGCCCAACGGCTCCCCAGGAGACGGCGGCCGCCAGCCTGGTCCAGGCCGGCTTGAAGGTGCTGCCCAAAAGTGAAGGCATGGCGCTGGCCCTGGTTTTGCCAAGTCTGGTCAGTATGGGGTTCCTGGATAAAACCCAGGCCAACAGCAAATAACACAATCACTGCGATTGCAAT
>CAYTWV010000268.1:2812-6502 GCA_964442235.1 uncultured Myxococcales bacterium
GCCCAGGCCGGTCGCATGGAGAAGTTGCTGAACGCCGAATACGGGGCCATGGCCAAGGTGCCCGAATTTGCTGCGCTGGAAAGCACCTTTGACCTGTCTGCCCAGTCGCTGACCAACGACATGACCCCCGTTCGCCCCGACCACTTCTTCGTGCTGCTGCCCGACAATTATGATGCGAAACAACGGTATCCTGTATTGCTGTTTTTGCATGGCCAAAGCATGAATTTCCAGGCCTATGTGTGGGCGTTTTATAAGAACGCGGGTCATAATGATTGGATTATCCTGTTCCCCACCATAGAGGGGTGGCGAGAGCGGCAATCGGAGTGGACGGCGTTCTACAAGCGGCTGTTTGAGTGGGCCCAAACGAATTATCTGGTCGACACAAGCCGATTTGCCGTGGTGGGCCATTCAGCGGGCTGTTTTGATGCAATGCGCCTGGCGCTTCACCACCCTCAACTGGTCAAATCCATGGTGCTGTTGGCAGGCCATTGGCGCCCCGGTGCCAGCGATGTGTATGACGCCCTTTGGCCAAGCCTGGGAACCCACGACATTATGGTGCATTGCGCCGAAAACGACACGCTGGTGCCCATGGAAGCCTGCAGGGAATTGCACCGGCAAATCACGATTCGGGGCAATGCCGCTCGGTTTGCGGTGGGACAAGAGATGGACCACTTCAGCGTTTTGGAGTCGGGCAGCGGACTGCACAAGTTCGTGCTTCAGTGGCTGGCGACGAGGTAGCGCATGCACGAGGATACGCGGACCAGACAGATGCGGGACCAGGACGACGAACGGGACGAGGACGAACAAGACGACGACCTGGACGACGAGAGCGGGCTTCACGGCGTGGACGATCCGCAGGGCGAGCTGGCGCCCCAGGAACCCTATCGGGAGCCTGCCCGCTCCTCGGGATGGCCGAATTTCATCACGGCCACGTTCATCACCGTCGGGACGCTGTTTGCATTGCGATATGCCGGCGAATTCATCACAAACGACGCCCTGTTTATCGGCCTGTTGGTGGCCGTTATTCTGCTCTTCCTGGGCGTGCAGTACCTTCGCCGCTGCCTGGTCATCGGGCTCATCTCTATCGTGATTTTTGCGGTCGGGGCCTACGTGTTGAAGAACTGGGAGCAGGTGAAATCGGGCAAAGTCACCGTGAAGGACGCTGGTCTTGGAGTGATTGAAGTAGCCACAGGCTTTGGACCGGGCAAGGACCTGAAGAGACTGGTGGAACGTACCGGAGCCAACGAGAAGGTCCGAAAACTGACTCAGAAGATGGAGCAAACCCTGGTCAATCGGCATCCCGGCCTGGACCTGAAGGCCTATTTGCAACGGGTGGACAGCCGCAATCCCGCAGTCAACACGCTGGCAGCACAGATTGTCGAACCGTGTGATTCCAAAGACAGGTTGTGCGAAGCAACCATGCTGCTGTCGTTTGTGACGGACAAGGTCAAGTACCGCACCGACCCGCTGTCTCGCCCCATGGAAGGCGACTATCCCAAGCCCCCGACTCAGACGTTGGAAGCCATGGCCGGCGATTGTGAAGACAAATCCATCTTGCTTCTGTCGCTGCTTGGAACCATCGGCATCCCCGGCTATATGGTCTTTGAAGAGGGGCACGCCCATGCGCTGGTTTGTTTTGAAACGCCCATCGACGAGATGATGGTCGAACGCGTCCGGTTCCGAGGATGGAGCGCACTTCACTATCTGGAAGGCGTGCTGGGGCCCTTGACCGAGGACAATTTGAAGACCAGGTTTGAGCAGATGGCACCCGCTTACCTGATCAAAAACCAGTACTGCTATGCAGCCGAAACCACCGCTGCCGGCAGTTGGTTCGGGGTGGATGAGAACCAGGAACACCTGGGCGTCTACGACCCCTTTGGAGTGCCCGCGTCGGATTAGGTCTTTCCTTTGGAGGAACTTATGGCGAATTTGGACAATCCCGGCACCCCCTCATCACCGGAACAGACTCTTTCGCAGCCCGGGGGAGTGATATCTCAGAAGGAATATTACAAACAGAAGCATGCCCGAAGAGATGTAAACTTTTTAATAAACAGGAAGCTGTTGATTCATAAGCAGCTTGAGAAGCCATCCCGTGCCTATGTTGTGTATAGTGACCTTCATGGGTCGTATCGAAAGTACATCCACTGGCTGCGCAACGGTTTTGGGTACTTCCACATCGCCGTCTCCGAGGTTCTGGGCCAAAGCTACGCACCCGAGATCTACTCTCACTATGAGCGGCTGTTTCTGGTGGCGCAGCGAGAGTGGATCCGAGAGGTGGAGACTTGCACCGAGACGACCCTGGGCCCCATGGATCACCACCGCTACTTCTTTACCAGGGGCCCCAAGGCGCTCGTTCGGGCGCTTAGTGCCATCGAAGAGAAACACATCACTCGAAAGCGGGTCATCCGGGACATTCTGGAGGTGTTGCGCCGCATCACCCGAGGCGACGAACACCGCATCTTCAAGGCCGTGCCCAGTGCCTTTCAGGAAAACGTCCTGAAACTCTATTACAGCCGGGACGACAGCAGCTTCGAGGCGTTGTTGAGCGGTATCGTCAGCAGCGAGAAGCTGTACCACATCATGGCGGCCCTGTTGGTGAAACTGACCATCGTGAACACGCTCGAAAAACACGTGAACCTGGGGGACACCTTTGATCGAGGACAGGGGCCCGACTGCCTGATTTCGTTCTTCCGGCGCTATTTCGACGCCGAGGTGAATTCGCCGCCTCTGCACTATATTTGGGGCAACCACGACATTCTCTGGATGGGGGCGTCCATCGGGAATCCGATTCTGTGTGCCTCGGCGCTGCGCATCAGTATGCGTTACAACAACGTGGGGTTCTTGCAGCGGTACGGCTTCGACTTGCAGCCGCTGAGGGACTTTGCCATGAAGTGTTATCCCGTGCCCCCCACGGGCAAATACATCAATCCGGTGAACGAGGCGCCGTCGCCCTATTCGCAGGAAGAAGCAGCGGCGATGTCCAAGGTTTTGACCCTGCTGGAGGCCAAGCTGATTGTGCAATGGTGCCGAAAGGCCGTGGCTATCCCCGGCGACATCGAATACCAGGGCGAGTTGACGCGGAACGAACAACTGCTTCGCCTGCTTCCTCAAGGGGTGCCGGCCGACCCACAGGTTTGGGCCGAGGTTTTGGCCCAAAATCCCCTGTTCACGGACGTCCACTTCCCCACGTTACATGACCCGGATCCGTCGCTTCTGACTGCCGAAGAGGAGTTTGTGGTCCAGGATTTTGTCCGCCAGTTCACGACACTTCCCAAGTTCCAGGACGACATGAAGTGGATGTTCTGGAAGGGCGAGATGTATCGGGTCGTTGACCAGACCCTTTATTACCATGCCGCCGTGCCCGTCCACGAGGACATGAGTCTCTCGTCGATCAAAGGCTTCCGAGGCAAGGACCTGCTGGACTGGCTTCAACAGGACCTGAAGCGCATCGGCGAGCGCTGGGCAGCGGGCCAGGAACCGACGGTGCGGCAGAAGATGTTGATGTATTACCTTTGGTGCGGAAGCCGTTCGCCCTTCTTCTGCAAAAACAAGATGGCCACACTGGAACGGGCCGTGTTCAACAAAGAGCAGGCAGCGGGCAGTGACTTGACGACCTGGCGAGAGAAGGCGAACCACTATTCCTCATTCATCCGAGATGACCAATTCCTGAGTGCCCTGGTGAAGGAGTTC
>CAYTWV010000269.1:0-4713 GCA_964442235.1 uncultured Myxococcales bacterium
GACCCGGACACCAGCCTGGAGGGGCGGTCGATTCGGTATGGGGATCTGGCGGCGATGTTCGATTATACGGCGGACACGTCGGAGATTTTTTTGCAGAACCGAGTGGAGGTGGACGCACTTCTGGCGAAACACCACATGATAGTCCGAGATGGGTATAAGTTGATCTACATCCCATCCAGACAGCGAGTGACGTTGGTTTGTTACGATTTGGAAGCGGATCCTGCAGAGAGCACACCCCTGGATGTGGAAACCACTCCAGGCTGCAAGAGCTTGGTTGAACCGCTCTACCAGCATATGATTGCTGGCGGGGGGAAACGCGTCGGGGACTACGTCTTACCCAAGTAGGGCACTGACACAATTCACGTTCCCATGACATCACTCCCAATGGCTAGAAGCATCCCAGTGGTCCCTTACCGGAAGGGCCACAAACCCGCAACCCATTCTTGAACTCTGGTGCCAGACTAGTAAGTCTGAAAAGAAGTGTCAAGCCCCGAAATGTTGGAACCCAATATTTTTTCGCGTGTGTTTAGCGGATGCAGGTTTCTTCGGCCCTAGACTTGAGGGCGTGAAGCTGCCTTTCCCAGAACCCATCCAAAATTCTGCTGAACATGGTGTCCGGGATCCATTGTGAAAGCTCTATCTGGGTATGCAGGACCACTCGAGACGAAGCGGAGTCGATGGGTACCAGATCCCAGGCACCGGAGTGTACACGGAGCTGCTCGCTATGTGCCAGGGACCACTGGATCTGACTAGGGGATTTGTGCTCAAGGATCAAGGTGTAGCGCAATTTCAGGCGTAGAAGGGCTTGTTGAAAGGAAACCCAGAACCTGCGGTTGACCACCTGATCGACGCGCACCTCCTGATAGTCGGGCATATAGTCCGTAAAGGTCTCGTAGTCTTCCAGCAGCGAGAAGAGCCGAGCAGGTGTGGCGGCGATGGGCAGTTCGTGTGTGGCGCGGTACATACTCACGGGTGTCCTTGGGCCCCACCGTTGGGGGTGGGGCAGAGGTGAGCCTATCTAATACTCGAATTTGATTCCTTGGGCCAGGGGAAGTGCGGTGGAGTAGTTGATGGTGTTGGTCTGGCGCCGCATGTAGGCCTTCCAGGAATCGGAGCCGGATTCACGTCCGCCGCCGGTTTCTTTTTCGCCGCCGAAAGCGCCACCGATTTCGGCGCCCGAGGTACCGATGTTCACGTTGGCGGTGCCGCAGTCACTGCCTGCCGCCGACAGGAACTGTTCGGCATGAAGTGCGTTGCGGGTGAAGATGGCCGACGAGAGGCCCTGTCGAACGTTATTGTGGACCTCGATGGCTTCCTGGAAGTCCTGGATGGTGATGAGATAGAGCACCGGGGCGAAGGTTTCCTCTTGGACAATGGCCATGTCCTTGTGGGCTTTGACCAAGGTGGGCAGGACGAAACTGCCATTGGCCAGGGGGCCCTCTTCGATGGCGGTGCCACCGCAGAGTATTTCGCCGCCTTGGGCTTTGACGTCTTCCATGGCCGCCATCATGAAAGTGACGGCGTCTTGGTCGATGAGCGGGCCCATAAGGGTACCGGGCTGCATGGGGTCGCCGATGGGGATCTGGGCATAGGCCTTCAGCAGGCGCCGGGTCAGTTCCTGAGCGATATTGGCGTGCATCAGAATTCGGCGAGTGGAGGTGCAGCGCTGCCCGGCGGTGACCACGGCGCCAAACAGAATGGCTCGGGTGGCCAAATCCAAGTCGGCGTCATCCATGACGATGATGGCGTTGTTGCCGCCCAATTCCAGGATGTGACGGCCCAGGCGTGCGCTTACGGCCTGCCCGACCTTCATGCCCTGGTGTCCGGAGCCGGTGAACGAGATCAGCGGGACTCTGGGGTCATTGACCAACACGTCGCCCACATCTTTGCCCCGGCCGATGACCAGGCCCATGAGGCCCTCGAGGTCGAATTCTTTCAGGATGGGGTTGATGATGTTTTGGACGGCCACAGCGCACAGGGGGGTTTTGGAGCTGGGTTTCCAGATCATCGAATCGCCGCAAACGGCGCCCAGCATGGCATTCCAGGACCAGACGGCCACGGGGAAATTGAACGCAGAGATGATTCCGACGATGCCCAGGGGGTGCCACTGTTCCATCATGCGATGGCCGGGGCGTTCAGAGGGCATGGTCAGGCCATAGAGTTGCCTGGAGAGGCCTACGGCGAAGTCGCAGATGTCGATCATCTCCTGCACTTCCCCCAGGCCTTCGGGCAGAATTTTGCCCATTTCCAGGGCCACGACACTGCCCAGGTCTTCTTTGTGGGTGCGCAGCGCATCGCCGATTCGACGTACCAATTCGCCACGGGCGGGTGCGGGCATGGTGCGGAAGCGCAAGAAGGTCTCTTGGGCCGCCTGAGCTACGGTTTCATAATCGGCTCGTGAGGCCATCATGATCGAAGCGATGGGCTCGCCGGTTGTGGGATTAAAAGAGACCAGTTTTCCACCGGTCGGGGCGGGGATCCAGCCTTTGGCGCAGGCGCCAGAGTTCACGGGTTTGATACCAAGTCGTTCCAGAAAATCGTACATACCATCCTCCTTCTCCAAGCATTCCACCTCCGCAACCCTGCGGACCAAACGGGGGGGCAGTATAGTGCCCTTCGTTCCGGATTCAAGCGTTGTGAATCCGCGCTTTGTTTCACGGGGCGCTTAGGCGACAATGGCAAGCTGAACTTTGTGAGGTCACGCAATGCGAGTGGACGGGCGGCTAGCGGGTCAGCTAAGACCCATCGAAATTCGGTCGGATTTTCTGGATTTGGGGCAAGCCCATGCGCTGATCACGTGGGGCCATACCCGGGTGCTTTGTGTGGCGTCGGTGGAAGAGCGGGTGCCGCCGTTTCTGGAAGGCACAGGCAGCGGATGGGTCACG
Source organism: uncultured Myxococcales bacterium (assembly GCA_964442235.1). GTDB lineage: Bacteria > Myxococcota_A > UBA9042 > CAIXZC01 > CAIXZC01 > CAYTWV01. Next base: position 2,886 of record CAYTWV010000269.1, read on the forward strand.
GCGGAGTATAGTATGCTTCCTGGGTGTTCACCCTCCAGGAAGGGGCGTGAGGGACGTGGCGGAAGTGTTCCCGGTCGTTCGCAGGAGATTCAACGGCTGATTGGGCGTTCGTTGCGACAGGCGGTGGACCTGCGGTTGCTGGGGCCCAGGCAGATCACGGTAGATTGTGACGTGTTGCAGGCAGACGGGGGCACTCGAACGGCGTCGGTGACCGGTGGTTGGGTGGCCTTGGCGCTGGCCCTTAAGAAGTTGCAGGCCAAAGGGGTCATCCCCGACGGTGTCTTGATTCGTCAGATTTGTGCGGTCTCCGTGGGCAAGGTGGGCGGCGAGGTGCTGTGCGACCTGAACTACCCCGAGGACAGCAAAGCCCAGGTGGACGCCAACTTCGTCTTCACCGGCGATGGGGCCATCGTGGAGGCCGGGGGCACGGGCGAAAAAGAGCCGTTCCATCGTTCGGAATTGCTGGAGATGCTGGCGTCGGCCGAGTCTGCGATTCCTCAACTGCTTGAGATTCAGAAGGCCGCCTTGTAGGTGGGGCAAACGCGCCCCATTTTGCCGTGTGGACCCTGGGGCAGTTGTGCACCAGGGGGGCAACGTTCCCCCAGGGTGTCGTTTGATTAGTCCCCCATAGGCTTAACTTGCCCGCAAAGCATGCATCGAGTGCGCCCACTCCCTTACGGTCGTGGCACTGACACCCCCGGGGCCAGCGGGGCCGAATCGGGCCAGATGGCTTACTAATTCATAGAACATATTGTGGCACGAGGGTTGCAATCTTCCTGGGCAGGCGAAGGCAGGGAGGGCAACCATGAACCAGACAGCGACGGCAGATTTATTGGACCGAGTAGAGCGAGTGGCCAAGGGTGTGCGTCGGCGATACGGACTGGAGGGAGACACGTCGGAGATGATGGGCGAGGGGTTTCTGGGGTTGGCCGAGGCAGAGTCCAGGCATGATGCGGAGCAGGGCACGGGGCTTTGGACCTTTGCGTTTGCCCGAGTGCGGGGCCGTATGTTGGAGCATGTCCGCAACGAGGCCCGGCGATGCCGATTGGAGCACCCGGCGCTGCGTTACGACGAGGCCGAATGGGAATCGGACCATGACTCGCATGTGGGGGTGGTGAATCCCGGGATGGCTCGTTGTGATGCGTCCGGCGAGACTCAGTCAATGCGAAGCATGGAGTCGTGTGTGACGCAGCGGCATCTGGCCGTGCTGGCCGCAAGGCTGCTTGGCGACCTGCCCAAGGATCACCGACACGTGGTGACCGAAGTGCTGCTGCACCAGACTCCGTTGATCGATGTGGCCCGGAGCATGGGCAAGCCTGTGTGGCAGGTGCGCACGATTCTGAACCGTTCGATGCGGAACATGAAACGAACACTGACTTTTGAGGGTTATTCGTTGGCGGATTTATTCGGAAGGTAGCAAGGGGGGCCGGGGAGTGGTGACCCCGGCCCGTGTCGGGGCCTACTGGTCGGCCTGCTCAAGGATTGTGAATTCCACGCGGCGGTTCGTGGCGCGGGCTTCTTTGGTGGTAGCGGGGTCGATAGGCTTGGTGGGGCCGTAACCTTCGGCTTCCAGGCGGGCAGCGTCCACGCCTTCTTTGATCAGGAAGGCCGCCACGGATTCGGCTCTTTCTTTGGAGAGCTTCATGTTCTTTTCAATCTTGCCCACGTCATCGGTGTGGCCTTCGACGCGGATCTTCTTGATCCAGGCATTGTCCTTCAGGACCTTGGCCACGTCTTTGAGCAACTGGAAAGACTGGGGCATGATCTTGGCGCTGCCGGTCTCGAAGAAGACCTTGTCCAGGATGACGATCTTTTCGCGAGTGACCTG
>CAYTWV010000269.1:4723-6496 GCA_964442235.1 uncultured Myxococcales bacterium
CAGCGGGCTGGATGCGGGGCTGGCTGAGGCCACGCTGGCAGCCCTGGTTGGCCACGGTACCCCACTGGTCGGGGCATTTGTCGGTGGCGTCGGAAATCGAGTCATTGTCGCGATCGGGGCAGCCCTTGGCGGTTTTGGAGCCGGGCTCTTTGGGGCAGGCGTCTTTGCTGTCTTCGATGCCGTCTTTGTCGGTGTCGGGGCAGCCCTGGAACTCGGCGATGCCGGCGACGGTGGGGCATTTGTCGTCTTTGTCCTGGATTCCGTCGTTGTCGGTATCGGGGCAGCCCAGGAACTTGGCGGTACCGGGCTGGTCGGGGCACTTGTCGTCCTTGTCGGCGATGAAGTCCTTGTCACGGTCGGGGCAACCGGCCAGTTTCACGACACCGGCCTGGTCGGGGCAAGCGTCGTCGGCATCCATGACGCCGTCGCGGTCGCGGTCGGGGCAACCGGCGTTATCTTTGGGGCCGGGGACCAGCGGACAAGAGTCTTTGCCGTCGCTCAGGCCGTCGCCGTCGCCATCGCAGTATCCGGCAGCGGGTTCATAAGAGATGGAGGCCATCATTTCCCAAGCGGGAGTTCCGGGGATTTCGCCCACGGAAGCGCCGAACGCGCCCGTCAGGACCAGATCCATGGGGAGGTGGCCACGAAGACCGGCCATAAAGACGTTGGCGGTGGAGCCGGCGCCATCAAAAGGAGCAGCGGCGTAGGTGCGGGTCTGGGAAGCCAACAGTCCTTCGAGGCTGTCGCAGACGATGGGAATCTGCAGGGCCAAGCGCAGTTGCAGTTCGTCGGCGACCTCGGGAGTGAACTCTTCGGCGTTGGCTCGCAGCAGGTAGGAGAGGTTTGCGGCGGCTACCCAGCCACCCATGGCGTAGTCGGCCACGAGGCCTGTGCGGGAGGTGACGTTGTCTTCCCCGGTGAGGCCATCGCCGGTGCTGGTAGGAAAGCCAAAGTCTTGGGCCAGGCCCAGGCTGAAGCCCTTCTTTCCATCGCCCAGGAAGCGGGCCTTCGCCGAGAGGCGAACGTCGCCCAGGGCAGCGCCCGAGACCTTGTCCAGGCTGGTGGTAACGGGAGCGGGGTCGTCGCCGTTGTTCAGCAAGAAGAGGGGGACATCCAGGCCGACGGCCAGCCAGTCCAGAAGCGAAATAGAGAAGGTCAAGTCGGCCACGAACTGGTTTTTGACCACCTGAGCTTCTGCTCCGTTGCCCTGAAGGGATAAGGGGGCATTGCGATAGACCATCCAAAGGGCGAAGGTGGGGTCCATAACGGGCGCCAAACGGTTGGAGTAGGTGCCGAGGATATCGTAGGCGAAGGGGGAGGGACTGAAGTCGTTCATATTGATGTTGGGGTTGTCAGCCTTAGCTGGCACAGCAGATGTTAATACAAAAATCGATAACAACGCGACAAGACTCTTCTTCATTGTTGGCTCCTAACTTTAGTTGATATGGGTTTTCAGTGCGTTAACGATAGGCCTTCTATCTCAGAGTGTCAAGGTTTGGCGGCACAATTTGCCAGCCGCACGTGTGACTTAGAGACAAAAGCGCCATCAAGGTTACAGCCATGGGGGCGGATGGGGCGGTGGTGGCCCAAGTTTGGTTGACGCGAAGCGAGTTCCTGAGTTACGGTGCGCGGCAACGGGAGGTAGAGCCGTGAACTTTCAGGACGTTATCCTGCGATTGCAGCAGTATTGGGCCAAGCAGGGGTGTGTGATAGCGCAGCCCTACGACTTGGAAAAAAGGGCGGGGACCTTCAATCCCAACACCTTCTTGAGGG
>CAYTWV010000270.1:0-6474 GCA_964442235.1 uncultured Myxococcales bacterium
CTGGAAGTTCCCGGGCCCCCCAGTGTATCAAGAACCATTGGCCGGCTTTGTCGACTTGCTGAAAACCAGAGACATGAACGTGGATGGCTCTCCCGATTTGGTCCTGGGTGGCCCGTCCGATACCTACAGCGTGGCCATTTTGTTGCATACCCGGAAAGGCCCCGAATTCACCGAACCCACCGACTATTTCGAGGCCCCCGCCGTGTTGACCGGCGTCACCAACGTCACCAGCATCGAGTTTGGATATCTGGACTCGGATGGATACCCCGATCTGGTCCTGGGGCGCGGCGCCGAACCAACGATGTCGGTAATCATCAATGACCGCTTCGGGGCCTATGGCATTGCCCATGACACCGTCCTGCACGGTGGCGGAACGAAGCTCTCCGCCGTGGGTGACTTCAACGAAGATGGCGTCGACGACATCCTGGTCACGGGCTTGACCATGGGAGCCATCTACCTGGAAGCAGGCAATGGCCTGGGCTACTTCACACCCTTGGCCCCGGGGCTGGGCGAAAGTGACGCCGCCTTCGGTCTGGCCCATGTCACCAATCAGGTCACCGACGGCTTGTTTAATGACATGATCCGCCCCTTGGGAGACATCCTTTTTGTGGGTCAGGAACCCGACTCCATGGTCCTGGCCAACCTCGACGACTACACCGAAAAGGACCTGGCCGTTGCCATTCCCGAGGCCAATCGCGTCGCTGTCTACAGGTATGAACCCGGTTCCAAAGGGCTCTTTTCTGAACACTACTCTGCCAATCCGGGCCTGAACCCCCGCAAGTTGGTCGCTGGCAAGTTCAACCAGGACGCCTATTTCGACCTGGCTTGCATTGTGGGAGATGGCACGCTGGCCGTAATGCACAACCGCGGCGTCAGCGGCCCCGGAACCTTCACGGTTCCTACCGAAGTCCCCATGCCCGTTCAACCCGACTGGACCAAGGGACGGATGGTCCCCGTCAAATTCCTGGCCACCAATCTGGACAACCTGCCGGGCACGGACCTGGTTGTGGTTACAAAGAAGGTCGACCAGTTTTTGGGGGACGAAGAAATCCAGACCCAGTTGGTCCTGACCTGGCTCTCCGATGGTGGTTTGCCTGTCGCGCCTGCCTATAAGTCACCCATCAATCCCGAGTTGGAGGATGTGACCGGGCTTGCCGCAGGGAAACTGGACTCCGACGACTCGTGCATGGATCTGGTTATGACCTTGAGCAAAGACGGAATCAACGGCTGCGAAGGACGCTCTTTGGAAGTCATGCGAGGCTGCCGCCGCGTACAGAACGCCTATAGTGGCGAGACCGAAATGGAAGGCGCCAACGCCGACTACTTCATCCCTCAGCAAGCAAACATACCCGGCCGCTTCTGGTCGCTGGGCGGGTACATGACGCTGCAGAATCCTAAGGGCCTTGTGGTCGGCAAACTGGATTCCGACGACGACATGGATGACGTCGTGGTCTTCGCCTCCCAAGAGGGCGAACCCGAAAAATACCTGGAATTTCAGCCCAACATCGTCGCCACATATCTGACTAAATATGATGACCAGTGGCTATCAGTAGTCGGCATAAACACCTGCCCACAAAAATACAAACAAATCTGGTTCCCATGTGCGCCATACTGGCCGCCACAGCAGACCTCGGGCTTCTATTGCGACGAGGCGGGAAATGCACCCAAATGCAGCCCCGTGGGTGCCAATCTGGGCACATGCGCTCCCTGGGCGGGCGCTGCCAAGTCCTCGGATCAGACCCAACCTTCGGAAGTGGGCATCGATCCCGTTGCCGCTATCGTGGGCGACTTCTATCCCGATGGGGATGGATGCAACGACATCCTTGTGGCCTGGGACTCGGGCTCCATGAGCTATCTCAAAGGTAGCTGCGGGGCCAACGCCTACAAGTTCCATATGGATGGCCTGCCCCCCAACTTGTATTCCATCGGAGCCCATCCGCTTGACCTGGGTGCCTCGGATATTGACGGAGACGGCAATATTGACGTGGTGGCCGCGCTGGCAGACAACGTCTCGATCATGTACGGCCGAGATTTTGGGGCCAACTTCGACCCGCCGGTCTTCCTGGGGGATGCCACCTCTGAGAAATTGCAGCCCACCGCCGTAGTGGTAGCCGACGTCAATGGCGACGGCGTCAACGACATCGTGGTGCCCAGCAAGAAGCAGAATCAGTTGGCCATCTACGTGGGTGCGGGCGATCGTCAGTTCCTGGGCCCCTACTTCCTGCCCGCTGGCGCAGAACCCATCGACCTGGTTATTGCCGACATGGATAACGACGGCTGCAGCGACCTGGCCGTCTTGAACGCCGGTTCGTCCAGTATCACCATGCTCCGCTCTCTTCGCTGCGACTGAACAGGGTCATCTGAACCATCGATCATCCCGGTGAGCGGCGTTGGCCTTTGGCCGGAATGCTCAGCGTGCCAAGCACGCCTGCGCTTCCGCCCGGCAGGCCGCCTTGCTCACCGGGCGCTCGCCGGCCCAGTTGACCCTGTTCGATTGACGGTCTACGAGACCCTGTGTATCCGATTCAAGCTGTGCGCGTGGGAGAAACCTAGTGGGCGACGGAACGGGTTCAGGGCGTGGGGGCGATGGGAATGTTCTTGCACTTGAACTGGGCCCAGTCCACTCCCGGAATCTCGTTGCACTTGATATTCCAGCAATACGTGCAATCTGCCCCAATCGTGTTTGGCCACTCCTGACAACTCAGTCCACAGTTGAACTTGCCTTCGGGCGTCGTGCACTCCGTAGAGTCGGTCGGTGTCCCCGGGTTCGAGTTGAAACAGGCCGGATGTACCGTATAACACTTGGCCGGCCCCACCTTGCTGCAGGCGTTGCCACAGACATCGAATCCCGTGGTTGTGGTCTTACACGGGGCGGGCGGAGCGCTGCACGTTCCCGTGGGTGGGGCCAGCGGAACACAGACCTGGGGCTTCCCATCGACACAGGCCTGCACAATCGTGGTGCAAGGCCCACTTCCGCATGAAATTTCGCCCTGCTCCTCGTCCACGCTGCCATCACAGTCATTGTCCAATCCGTCACACACTTCGGGCAGGTTCTCATGCAACGGCGTGCAAAGCTGGGGAATCCCGTCCACACATCCGGGCACCTGATTGGTGCACGGTCCATACCCACACGTCACGGGGGGCAACTCCTCGTCCGTGGTGCCGTCACAATCGTTGTCGATGCCGTCGCAGACTTCAGGCTGCTGGACCGACTTGGGCAAACAGGGGACCGCTTGGCCTTCGTAACATTCGGGAACCGTCTGGGTGCAGGGGCCAACCCCGCACGTCACCTGGCCAAAGCCCTCGTCCACCATCCCCGAACAGTTGTCGTCGACCCCGTTGCACAGTTCTGTGGCCCCGTGGAAGATCGTTGCATCCATGGGAGCACAGTCCTCAACGTCCACATCCCCGTCGTTGTCGTCATCGGCGTCACAGACATCCCCGATGCCGTCGGTATCCAAGTCCTGCTGGCCTGGGTTGGCCAGGGTCGGGCAGTTGTCCACTTCGTCCAGAATCAAGTCGCCATCGTCGTCGGGATTCGCTTCGCTGGGGGCACAACTCAAGTACCACTCGGGCCCCGAGAAGGGCGTCTCACCGCTGCCTTCACCGGTGCCGTCGGTGCTGCACACGATCCCCCAGTCTCCTTCGTCGGCCATGCCGTCACAGTCATTATCCAGGCCATCACAGAAATCATAACTGCACCAGCCCGGAACCTGGCCCATGTCACAAATCGCCGAGGTTCCCTCACATCGAGTCGGTACCCCTTGCTCACACACGCCGAATTTGCTGCACTCGGCCACCGGAGAGACATCGGTGGTTCCATCACAATCATTGTCTACGCCGTCGCACACTTCGGCAGCACCGGGATGAACTGCCGGATCAAGCGGGGCACAATCCTGGCCATCCAGCGTGCCGTCATTGTCATCGTCGGTATCGCAGGCATCCCCGCCGGCATCTCCATCGAAGTTCTCCTGCGAGGGGTTGGGCACCGCGACACAGTTGTCCAAGGCGTCGGGAATCCCGTCCAAATCCCCGTCGGGCCCCGGTGCACAACAATCGGCGTCGCCGCCTTGACCATCAAGCTCCTGAGCCGTATCTCCCGGGTTCACATCGGTCACGCCCCAGTCGGGCTTAAAAATGTCCTTTGGATCCTGTTGGTCCCAGTTCCCCCATTTGTCCACCTGGACCAGATCCTGAGACCCCTCCCCTTGGTCCTGTTCCAGACCGTCGGGCACATATTCCCCATCCGGCTGAACAAATCCGGCCTTGGGAGAAACGGCATTCCCGCACCCCACCAACACCAGCATGAGCCCGGAGGCCGCACACATGGTTCCAAGTCTGAGTACGGATTTCGAAAGAGAACGCACTTCTAAGGAGGTCTTCATGGGCAACCCCGTTGACAACCCCTCCAGCATGCGTTTCGCCGATGGCGGGGTCAAGAGTTTCCGGGGATGGCGTCGCTTTGGACCCCTCAGACAAGGGGCAACTGGGAAGGCGTCAGGAGGCAGCGCAACTACTCAGCGTCATGTTCCGTATAGAACGCCCCACGTTGCACCACACACTCTGTGGCCCCGGGCCCAGGCTCGCCGGTGGCGGCCGTGGCAGTGAGTTGCATCTCGAAGGTCGATTCGATGCCGTCACAATCCAGATCACCATGCGCCACGATGGTCGCCTTGGCGTTGGTGCCCGTGCCCTCGCTCTTGAACTCATACCGATAAAATCGAGGGTCGGTCATCTGGAAATTCAGGTCCGACCAGGGGCTGCCTGCCCAGACCGCCGGGTCCGCAGGGCACTTCTGGTCCGGGAACTCACAACATTTCTTCCCCTCGATGGCCCCCGACGGCGGGAAAGCACACGGCAATTTGGCCCCTGCCGCATCCAGCCTGGGTGTCGACACATAGTTTGCGGCACCCTTGTACATCCGGTCCATCATGTCAATGGCCTCAACGGTCTTAGCCTTGCGCATGTACTTAATGAACGCAGGCACGGCCACGGCAGCGGCCACGCCCAGCAGGGGCAGGACGGCGCTGGTCACTCCGCTGATCTCCAGCGCCAGATACTCGCCCTTCTCCTGAGGCTTGAAGCCGCCCGAAATCGCCTCAAACTGATGCCAGGCAAGGATCACGCCCAGGGCTTCGCCCATCTCCAGGTCCGCCCGCTTGGCATACGCCTGCTCCAGCACCGTTTTGGCTTCAACCAGAGACTTCTGAAGATAGTCCAGGATCAACTTCCGGGTCTCCGCAGGGGCTTTCAGCAGCACGGAGAATCGGCCGTTCCCACCAAGGGACGCTCCCACGCTGTCCAGAATGGCGCCCGGCAGTTCGCCTTGCACCAGCGCCCCGGCCATCCGAACGTCCGCCGTGACCAGGACCACACTGGCGCCCAGCGCCTTGGCCATATTCGAATGAATGGCCTGATCCTCGGCCGACAACTTGGGCTCCGTTCCCTTCAACACCCCCAATTGCTGCAAAACGGGTCGTTTCACACCGGCCAGGACCCACTCTCCTTCCTGCACCATCCATAAGCCGCCCGCCCGAATCATCTTGACTCCGTCCACGTCCCGAGTCTCGACGCCAACGGGCAACAGCAGAGGTTTGGTCCAGGGAATCATAAAGACAGGCCCCTTCTTCAGGACCACCATCCCCACACCGGTAAGCTCAAAAGGATTCACGCCCAGGCGGGTCTGGCACAACTCGGTAAGGTCCTTAACGGTGGCTTCCCACGACAGTTTGGTATTCACCAGGACATCCAGAAGATCCGCAGCAGAGCGCACCAATCCGGCCAGATCGGCAGCACCCACAACCAGGGTACCCTGCGGCGCCAGGGCAAGAACCTTGGCATACAGTTCGGCCGTGGCGTTCATGCCGGCATCCGCCGACGGTTCCGCTGCCACTTTGGTCCCGCCCTCGGTTGCAGGGTCCTTCGTTCCGCTCTCTTCCGGCGCCTTGGCGGCCAAGGCCTCAGGGCACTTGCACTCTGCGGCAGCAGGGCATTCCGAAGGATTGGCTGGTTTTTCTGCTTCTGCTTTTAGAGGGGCCTTTTCCGGGGCTTTGTCCCCGTCGGCCTTGGCCACGGCCTTCTCCCCGTCCGGGGCCTTCTCGGCACCCTTTTCGCCACAACCGGCCAGCAACAACCCGATCAGCGCAACTCCGCACAGACTCCACGATCGGTGCAACATGGTTCCCTCCTAAGTGAGGGCCCCAATCTATCCCATCACAAGATCCAATCCAACCCCAAACCGACCTCACTTCCCGTGGCGTATCCCTTCACGTTGGTGGGTGGGGTCGAAATGCTCTCTTGAACATTCACCAGTTCCATCCAGTTGCGCACCAGAGCCAGCCCCAGCCGTACGTTCTGGGTCACCTGCCATCGAACCCCCGTCGACACGCCAAACTGGTCCCGACTGAGGTTATCCAGCGTGTAGGCGGAATCCGGAGTGGGGGTCGTGTCCTGCTGATATCCAAACATCAACTC
>CAYTWV010000271.1:0-2966 GCA_964442235.1 uncultured Myxococcales bacterium
CTCGGGACTCCCTCGCCCACAGCACGGCCAAGAGAAAAGTCACCAAGCATGGCTCACCGGGGGGTGTGATCGGAAGCGTGGCATGCCAACGTCCAGCTGTCTCGGGAATCGCACCCGCAGGCCTAAACCACTGCTCACCATTCTCGCCCCCCCTTCGACTCGGCCTAGGCCTCGCTCAGGGTACACGGCTGCCAGGCGGATCGGGATATGTGAGCAGCCGTGTAGAACCCGATTGCCAATCGCTGGACGCTGTGCCATGGATACAGGTGGAGTCTTGGGAGGCTTGTCATGGGTATTAGAGATTGTCTCGTTCCGCTATGTGCCTTGTGCCTTGCCGTTGTCGGATGCGCTGGTTCCAGCTCCGAACAGACCCCCGGCCCGGACACGGTGTTGGCTGACCTTGAGTCCCATGACGCCGCTACCGATTTCATCCCTGCCGACCTGGTGGAGTTAGATGCCCCCGCTGCCGGCGACAGTTGTGAGCCATTTATCGCCCCCCCCGGCGCCCCAACAAAACTGGCCGACGATTTCCCGGTGGCCCACACTCCTGACTGTGCCTGGACGACCTTCCCCCAGCCCATCCTGGCAGAGTGTACGGAGCCCCTGGTCGCCGACGCTGCGGACCTGCGAGGCCTCTGGCAAGACGTGGCGGGAACCCACATTGAACGCATCGAACAGTGCGGGAATCGTGTCATTATCGTGTCGACCGGCGTGACCCACGACATGCGCACCGACGGCACGCTGGAGCACGGGGTGAACGACGTCAGCCAGGCCGGCTGCATGTCGATCCAGGTTGCTGCTGCCTGGGTTGACGGGCGCCTGGAGCTTCGACCCTTTGGTGGCAATGTGGCTGTGACCCGCGAGCGGGTCGGGGAACAACTGAAGTTCGTCTATGCAGGCAAAGAACTTCTCCTCGAGCAAATTTGCACGTTGCCATAACTTATTTGGACTTACATACGAATCGTAATCGCTTCGGCTATCTTTGGATTCCGCAGCACTGACAGGTGCGGCCCCGATAACATGTCCCCCGTGACTCCAGGCGGAAGCACGCCAGAACGGATGTTTTTAATGCGGTCGTCGAACCGAACGCCGTTTTGCTCCCTCTGGAAGAGGGCCTCGAAGCGCAGCAGCGTGTGCAGAGGTCCCGAGGCGACGAACACCGCCCGGTGACAAAGGTGAGGACGGCCAGGCTGGGGAAGCAGGCTCCTGCTCGGCAACCCCTGTTTCCTCCGGTACCAGTTCCCTTTGGATGCTGCTCCTCCTGGCGCTGCTGGCTGTGACCGGGCTGCGTTGGCGTGCTGCCCCCCGGTTAAGATAGAGTTCGTACTCGTTCTGAAGGCGGGAATTGCAGACCGATTGCCAACCCTGAAACGCAACTCTAGGTTCGGTCGCTACAGGGGCTTCCTTTCAGGCTAGCTTGGCGAGGTCCGAGGCAACTAACCCCTTGCCCAACGCAACCGCCAGACTTCTGGACTTTCGTTTGGCAAGGGCCTAACCTTTCGTTTGGACGGGACCTAACCTTTCGTTTGGACGGGACCTAACCTTTCGTTTGGACGGGACCTAACCTTTCGTTTGGACGCCTTCTCGGTGGGATTGGGAAGCCATGAATGAGTCACTGCTGTACCCTCGGCATGTTCGTCGATGCCTGGAGGAAGCGCTGACCGACACCCCTGTGGTGTTGGTGCACGGGCCTCGCCAGTGCGGAAAAACCACCTTGGCGCGTGCGGTGGGTGAGTCGCTGGGATACGACTACATCACATTCGATGATGACGTGCAACTTGGGGCAGCGAAGGCTGACCCAGTCGGCTATGTGGCTCGCCTGTCCGACAGGGCGGTTCTTGATGAGGTACAGCGCGTGCCTGAGCTTTTCCTGGCCCTGAAGGCCTCGGTGGATCGGGACCGGCGCCCCGGGCGTTTCATTCTCACGGGGTCGACCAACGTCTTGCTGGTCCCGAACCTCGCCGACTCACTGGCTCGCCGAATGGGAATGGTCCGGCTCCACCCGCTTTCGCAGAGTGAGTTGGGCCGGTGCGACTCACGCTTCCTGGATGCTCTCTTCGGCGGGGGAATCCCGAATGGCCGGTATGAGCGGTTGGGCCACGCACTGGGGCAACGGATTGTCGCTGGTGGCTATCCTGCAGCGATTGCCAGGGCCACGTCCAGGCGGCGTACTGCCTGGTACCGGGATTACATCGAGACTATTGTCCAGAGGGACGTGAGAAGTATGGCACGGATTGGCGGCCTGGACATCCTGCCGCGGCTGCTTCAACTTGCAGCGGGGCAGACCGGCCGGCTTGTGAACGTCACGGAGATGGCTTCGCAGTTCCAGGTTGCCCGGCCCACCGCTCGGGACTACGTCGCCCTCCTTGAACGAGTGTTTTTGCTGGAGCACGTGCCTCCTTGGCACAGCAACCGTCTCAGTCGGCTCATCAAAACGCCGAAGCTTCATCTCTGCGATACTGGCCTCGCTGCTGCCTTGCTTGGGGCGACTGCCGAGAGCCTGGAAGGAGATCGGTCGCTCTTCGGCCAGTTACTCGAGACCTTCGTGCTTCAGGAACTGCGGCGTCAGGCAAGCTGGAACGAGACGCCGGTGAGGTTCTTCCACTTCCGCGACAAGGAGGGCATGGAGGTCGACATCGTCTTGGAGCGAGACTCCGGTGAGGTGGCCGGAGTCGAGGTCAAGTCCGGTTTGACCGTCACGAGTTCTGACTTCCGGGGTTTGAGAAAGTTGAAGGGGGCACTGGGCGACCGGATGTCCACTGGCGTGGTGGTGTACGATGGTGAACGCGTCGTCGGTTTTGGCGACAACCTTTACGCAGTTCCGATTCGGGCAATCTGGGAGGCGTGTCCTTCCCACGAATAGCGTCGGGCTCTCTGGCCGTCTGAGGTGAGCCGGGCGGGGGGGGTGGTTGGCCGTGGGAGCCGGAGCGGATGTCGATGAAGGGGCGTCCTCCGCAGCAACCCGT
>CAYTWV010000271.1:2976-3701 GCA_964442235.1 uncultured Myxococcales bacterium
TGCTTCCCTCCCGCCGCGACGCGGTCGCCGATGCCGCATGGGGCCAGTGTATCCGGTTCCATGTCGAACCGCAAAGACTCGTTTGCTCGCCATTCTCCTTGCCCTGGGGCGGTTTCGGGGGCGACCGCTACGTCACAATAATCTCGCTTGTTGCCATGGTGCATGAGGCCGTGAACACCAGCCCCTTGGTCGGATGCAATTTCGGCGACCCGCCTCCTCCAGAGTCGTTTGTCACGCTTGAAAATCGGGGGACAGGCCCGACCGATTCCTTGACCCTCAACGCGAGTTCTTGTCTGGACGCTGCATTGCCGGCCTTGCGGTGCGCTGGAACCGATCCCGCCCCCAGAAGAACCACCCATGACCGTGGGCTGACGCCAGCGCTCCAGTGCTTTCCGGCGCGCTGTCCTAACCGGTGGGCTGCCCCAAGAAGAAACCCCCAGGATCCGCAAAATCCCGTCCGCCTGCCATTCTTGCCGGGACTGCATCACACACCTGAGTGGGGGATACCACGGGTGTTCGCACTCAGTCTGGACCCTCGAGCCGGCGGTCGTTGAGGTCCTTCACTGCGGCATCCACAAAGGCTTTGGCGGCCTTGAACAGCGCTTTTGTTACGGCCTCGTCGGGTGTCCCGGGGGATGCGCAGGCTCCCGCCCGCTGCAACTCCTTCAGAGCCGAGGCTGCGGTCTGGCTCAAGTCGGTCGTCGGCCCTTCGGTTCTGTCGGACG
>CAYTWV010000271.1:3711-6463 GCA_964442235.1 uncultured Myxococcales bacterium
GAGACAGAACAGCGGGAACCGGCAGGGGAGGGGGCCAGGGGGCGGGGGGGCGCTGCTGTAAGGGGGGGCCCCTCTGGGGTGCTCTTTGGACGGGGCGATGCAGGAGTTGCGACGAATGACAGTCCATCCTCCGAGAGGAAAAGGGTGTCCTCCGGTCGACGCGGGTCGCCGCTCGCCAGGTTTCCGGGAGGGGTTAGGCCCAACGCAGAATGGAGGCCTCCAACCACCATGGCCACGGCACCGGGTGGCAACTCCTGTGACGGCCCCAGGACTTTCGGATCGAGGCCCTCTTTCGGGCCGTAGAGGAGCCACACACCATCGTCCCGAACAGCGACCTCGACGGAATTCTGCTCCAGTTCGTACTCGTCGAGGACCGCCCGCAATGCTCGTTCCGCTGCCTCAGCCTCCTCTTTCCTGCCATAGCGGAGGGCGAAGAAGTCGTCCCGACGAGGTCTGCCATCGGCCCTGCGAACCGACCACGACACCGCCCCGGTCGGAATGAGGGCGATCGATTCCTCTTCCGTCAGGGACAAGACCAGGCTCAGCGCCGGCACAATGGCTCCGACGACCCATTCCCGCACCAGGTATGAAACCGAGCTCCGGCCCTTGTCCGACCTTGCCAGTAGGCTGCGCAAGAACGCAGCATCGTGGGTGGCAACAAAAAGCGGTGGCGGCGGTGCTCGCCGGCACAACTCCTGCACGTTCAGTGCGATGGCCATCCCAGACTCAGCAGTGGCAGGCACCTTCGGAATGGCAGGTTTCATCGGAATGGCCTGTTTCACAGCGGGGACGAGTTCCGGGGTAAGCCTCCAGACCACTTCCGGCGGCCTCTCAACGTCCTCGCTCAGCGCGAAGAGGTTCTGGCGAATGAGCCTCATGCCGGTGTCGTGCAGGAGCATCTCAGCAAGAGCCTCTGCTGCCCACTTCGCCAGCAGGAGCCATTTCTCAGATTCGACAGCCCCAGCGGCAGCACTAAGCGCCATGTAGTAGGAGGTGAAGACTCTGGCGGCTCGTGCGGCTCCACTGCTGACCGTACCCACGAGGACCGGAGAACTGGCCACGAGCGAACCAAAATCGGCGCATGCTTCGACAGCGGGTGGATGCATCGAGAGGGCCCGGCGCAGGGTCTCGGCCTCCCGCTTGTCGGTCTTTTCGAAGAACCAGGTTCTCATGACCAACTCCAGTCGGACGGCTCCCTGGTCGGGGAGCACCACGATGTAGTTGTGTCCGGTCTTCTTCCTGGGAGGGAAGACGCCCCCGCCCGTGAGCCCGAGGGCCCCTGCCATATGGGCGTCAGCCGCCAGGCCGTTCTTCTCCAGATATGCGATGACTTCTGCGGCAAGTGCCGTTGAGTCGGTTGCCGGGATCACCAGGCGATGGCTCAATGGCAACGTTTCCCAGGTGTCCCGAATCACCAGGGCCATGTGGGCAAAGGCCAACGGAGAGCCATAGTCCGGACTCGGCCCCAGCAGAGCGATAGCCATTGGGCGACTCATGTCCCGGTGTGGCAAAGCTCCGGCCAGAGGCGGAGCGCCAGGTCCCAGGAACCCAACCGCCACGGCCTCGAGCGGGTCCGAAAGCACATTGCGACCACCGAAGAGGGCATCCACGAGCAACGTGACGTTTAGCCCCAGGGCAGGAAATCCCGCCTTGACCCACCTGGCCCAACGCTCCGGCCACACCAGGAAGCCAAACTGGTACGTGGGACCCAGGTATGCTGCCATATCCAGTGCGGCATCGCCTGTGCTCTTGACCTGCAGAGTCAGCGAGTTGGTTTGGCGTTCGTTGGTTTTCGCCGAAGTGGTCGCTCCGCTAGCCACGGGCCCAGGTGTCGTCTTTGGGCCGTTGGGGCCGGCAAGTGTCTTGGCAGCATCGGGGCTGGGCGCCGGCGACGGAGTCCCTGGTGGACCCGGTTGCGAGTCGCTGCCCCGAGACTCGCCAGCTTGTTCTCCGGCTGCGGGGCTCTCGGCCCTGCAGGTCAGGATCACGCTGGCCACCAGGATAAACGCCGGAATCCTCTTCATTGCACGGCTCCCCCAATCCAGAATGAAAAGACGCTATTCCTGTAAGTGGGACCTGGTCAAGCGCCTTCATGGCCACCCGCTTCCAAGCCCATCCTCCGCAGAAACTCGCCCAGCCGCCATTTGACTCACTCTAGCGACGCTCGGACGAGTGGAGATGCACGTGCCTGCGAGTACCCTCAAAGCGGCCCGGCGCAGTCGACGGGCTCCTCCAGCACGCAGAGCTGGCCCTCCGGGATCTTGTTGCCGGCGAGGCATTGCTGCATCCAGTCGAGTTGGAATGCGATGGTCTGGGCGTCGGAGAGCAGCGCTCCGGCGCTGCATGTCTCGAAGATCCCTGGATGTGCCCCGAGGACTGCCACTATTGTGGCGACGGAATGTGCACTTCTCCACCAGAGTCGGAATACAACTGTTCTGATGAATTTGTGTAATAGTGGTCCCGTACAGCAAACATCGACAACGTGGTGTCCATCAAGATCCTGGCGAGGGCGACAGCGGCCCCTCTCTCTCCGGCGCGCTACACTAAGGGCGACCGCGGCCCATGCCTCGACTCGGCTGCGCCTCGCTCGGCACGGTCCAGCCCCCCGGCATCGGGCCGCCGGCCCGATGCCCCCCCCAACGTGCCGTTGGGGGGTGGCTGTCTCCACAAGGTGGTCAAGTAGCATATCGGAGATAGTTACCCCCAAAATTGGGCCTCAAGCCCAATTTAAGGGGGTGCCACGACGGAGCAC
>CAYTWV010000272.1:0-6454 GCA_964442235.1 uncultured Myxococcales bacterium
CCATAACCCTAAGGTTTGAAAGGTCCTTCCAAGGTGCGGGGCCCCTGGGCAGTGCGTCGGAGTTATGCAGGGGAACATCAAAGCGGAACGTAGAGCCCTTTCCAGCGGTGCTGACCACTTCAATGCGTCCCCCCATCTGCTCTATAAGTCGCTTGCAGATCGAGAGCCCAAGTCCGGTGCCCCCATAAAGGCGTGTATCCGAGGCATCAACCTGGGTAAATGGCTGAAAGAGCCTTCCGAGCTTGTCTTTGGGAATCCCGATTCCCGTGTCCCGGACCTCGACATGTAATGTTAACATGCCGTCAGCCAGTTCGGTGGCCGACGCCTGTACCGAAATTTCGCCCTTGGGCGTAAACTTCACCGCATTCCCGACCAGATTGACCAGCACTTGCCGCAGTCTGGCCGGATCGCCTCGAACCCTGCCTGGGACATAGGGTTCCGTGTGACAACTGACGTCCAGCCCCTTTTCCTGGGCACGTAGCGCCATCAACTCAACGACGTCCTCAATCAATGCGTGAGGATCGAAGTCCAGGACCTCCAGTTCCAACATTCCCGACTCGATCTTCGAGATATCCAAAATGTCGTTAAGGATGCCCAGCAAGTTTTCGGCGCTTCGGCGCACGATCCCAACATAGTCCCTCTGGTCGGCACTCAGGCCCTTTTCGGCCAGCAGGCTTGCAGCGCCCATGATGCCGTTCAGGGGGGTGCGAAACTCATGGCTGATGTTGGCCAGGAACTCGCTCTTGGCCACGCTGGCGGCCGAAGCCTGTTCCGCCAACTCCTTGGCTTCGTTGGCGGAGCGAATCAGCTTGGAGTTGGCTTCCTCAAGCCGATGTTTGGATTCCTCCAGCAGTTCGGCATCCCGTTTTCGCTCGGTCGCATCTCGGGCAACGCCCATGGCCTGCCATTCGTTCCCCACACGCATGGCTGAAAGTGACAGTTCAACAGTCAAAGGACTGCCATCCTTGGTGCGCGCCAAGACCTCTCGGGTTTTGCCAAGAGCGGGCCCAGCGCCACTGATTCGGAATTCGCTCAGTCGGCTGGATATCAACGACTGGGCATCTGTTGGGGCCAGGAACGAGTGAAGGGGTTGGCCCATGGCCTCGTGCCGACTGTATCCAAAAAGCCGCTCTGCCGAAGGGTTCCAGAAGGTCACCCTACCCCGTGAATCCATGGTGATAATGGCGTCTCTGGCCGAGTTACTCATGGATCTGAATCGCTCTTCCGAGGCGTGCACAGCCTCTTCGGCAGCGGCCCTCTCCAGAAGGCGGGTTCGCTCAACCTGCCTGCTGCGAGCTTCATCGGTGAAGGTCAGCAGCACCGCAGGCCAGAGAAGAAGCAGCAGTAGGGCCAGGACGGCGGCTCCGCACAACGGCACGGCTCGGGCCTCGAATTCACGTAGAAACGCCCGATGACCGGGCAATTCCATCCCGACCCACAGCTCTGGCCCAGACCCGTGGCTTCGGCCGATGGGGGCGACGCCCGTCACCGACGAATAGCCTACTCCTGCGCGCTGGGTCAGGAAGGAATAGGGCGCCTTGCTCCTAAATGGCTGCGGCCCATTCGCCGAGTGCTGCTGTCCCTTGGCCAGTTCTGCGTCCAAGGCCATCTGGCGCTGGGTCAGTCGGCAGCCCTCTACCGTGTCTGGGAAGGAGAGCAGCACTTCCGGAACCCCCTGCACCACCTTGATAAGATAGGCACACTGATACCGTCCACCGGCTTCGATAAGCAATTCCAACCGCTGTCGGGCAAGGCGGCGTGTGTCCGGGTGGTCGAAGTCAAACGCCCCGTCTGATTTCGAGGCAGCCCCAGGTTCAATCGTTCGCTTCGGTCCAAGCGCTGCCCACAAACGTTCGTCGGCATCGATCGAACTTGCGGCCAGCCCGACCCAGCCACGAGCAGCGGCCTTGGCATACTCTTTCTCGTGCTCACCTGCATCATGGGCTAACACGAACGACAGAAGCGCACCCACTGCAATGATGATAGAAAACAGAAGATCTAAGTGTGTAGTCTTACGCGCGTGCGCCGCTCCAAGTATTTCCAGTCGAACTTCAACAAGCCTGGCTCGAAACACCAATATCAGAGCCGAAACCAGAACCAGACTGGCGATCTGTCCGATGCCCGATGCGGCCATCCAGACAGGAGCACCTTTTGGGTCAACCATCGACAACCAGGGCGCTGCCAAACCAAACGCCTCGGCCACCCCTAAAAGGCCAATGAGGGCGCCCATCCCTATTGGTTTTGCGTCTTTTGGCTCTTGCCACGGCCCGTAATGGCAGATGGCAATCCCCCCGCCCACGCCACTTACAATCCCCACCGCAATCAAAAGGGCCAGCCACGTGGAGACTCCACCCATGACTCCGGCCAGGGCCACAAGCACACCGGCAGCACCCAGAAGCAATAACAAAAGGATGGGAGAGCGGCGAGTCAAACGAACGTAGCCCGCAATTCCCAGGCCCACCAGGGTTGCTCCACCCAGCCAACCCGCGGCCTGACCAAGCCACGTCGGCATCCCCGTTGCGGTGGCCACTAACACCAGCCCACGGGCCAACGCTTCGCCCGCAACGAACCACATCAGCCAGCGATTCGATCTGGCCAACGGGTCCAACCGATCCAGCAGAAACAACAAGGCGAAGAAGCCGGCATATGCCAGAAATCCGAACTGGGCCATCGCATCCCAGTTCTGAACATACCAGTCCATTCGTTCCCCCAGATCCGCTTTCGGGGCGATCTATAAGGCAGTCGGGCCAAGGATATAACAGAGGTGGGCTCGATGGGCAAGATGCGGATTAAGAGTTAGGCCAGCGTCACCACCCGTCTCCGAAGCGCCAGGCGCAGTTCCGGCCCCAGCAGTTGGGCGACAAATGAGTCGGGAATCGAGATGTCCCCGAAGAAAACTTGTCCTTTGGAGCAAGTGGTCACACAGCGGGGCAACTGGCCCTGATCCACGATATCCACACACAAATCGCACTTAGAGGCAACCTTCTTGCCGTTCACTTCAACCAGCGAGCATCCTCCATCAGAGCAGGCCGTCACACACGAGCCGCATGCGTCACAAGCGGCCTGATTGATCGTCGCCACACCATCGTCTCGACGCACCAGCGCTCCAGTGCCACACGCCGCAACACACTTGTTGTCCGAGCATTGACCACACAGCCCTTGTGCCCAAAGAGTGCGCCGGAATCCTGGTGCGACCGCATCCACGTTTTTCTGGTTGGAAATGGCCTCGGCCTTAAGTTCTTCGGGGGGGCAAACCACGCCGCACCCATCACAATCCAGGCAGCCGGCGCCGTTGATGACCAGAATCCACTGGCGCTCGGACATGGGTTTGGTCAGCGCAAACGCAATGTCCTCTTTCATCCATCGAAGCTGCTGGTCTCTGGGAACCGTGCTGATCAACCTTCGACGACGCCGAAGTCCTCGGCCGCAGCCGCCCGGGCGCCCCCCAACGTGGTCTGCACCGGGATCCCAGGTCTGTTGTATCGAGACGCCGCACCCCTTAAGCAGAGCTGCACCACCGGCCAGCAACGTGACGGTCAAAAACGAACGTCTTTCCACGGTCAGCCTCCAATCCTGGTTCCATGACAATCGAGACACATTCGCCGGGTCGCCCCAGCGGCAGCGTGCACAATATAGGACTGCCCCCGTCACGCTTCCAGCGATTCAAGTCAAAGTTGGCCTGAAATCAGGGATGCGACGCACGCATGGAAGGCAGAAGACTTCCGAAGAAGCCCCCTACCCGCCGTGTGCGATGTGAATGGCTTTGACCTGGGCCCCATCCGGGACCGAGTGACGGCTGTACAAATCCGGATGTACAAACACCTCGTTCACCGAAACGGCAATCAGTGCGTAATCCCAGCCCAAGGCATCCAAAACGCCCTGGACGGTCATGCCTTCGTACCAGGCCACATCGAACATGTCGTTCACACGAATCACGCCTACTCCTTGGGGGCACCCTGCTGAACAATGGCCACCAGTTCGGGCAGGTCGATGCCCAGTTCCTTCAGGCGTTCGACGGTGGGCACCCCGTTCATGTCCCAGCCGCGGCGGCGGTACACAACATCCACCAACTGCCGATACTGGTCTTCACGGTAGGCACGCAAGGTCGCCATCTTCTCGGTCACACTCATGCCGTCGATGTCCAACTTCAGCTTGTCGCGAAGTTGGGTATCGTACCGGTCGATGCGAGAGAGATACTCTTCTTCGGTGACCGGCCCCATGGAACGATAAGGAGGTATATCGTCCACGCGGGTCCCGTGTCCCAACATGAAACAAATCAGGCGCTGGAAGTTGTGAACTCTAGCCGACTGCTCCAGCATCTTGGCTTCGGTCATGCCTTCAATGCCGGTCATGCCTTCTACGGCTCGCAGGTAGTTGCGGACGTGATCCGGGATCTTGGCAGGTTCCTTCTCCAGGTAGTTGTTGGCAGGTACCACATCGTTCCAGAGCAGTTTGCACAACCCGTACAGGCCGAACCAGGTTCGCCAAAGCGGGAAGTAGTACAGGCCTTCCGCCTTGTGTTCAAAGGTCGGGAGTTGGTTGTTCACCATGTCCATGAAGATCAGCCAGGCTTCGTCGTGCTGCGGCCCCTTGATGGCCATGCCGTAACCGCCCTGCTGAGCCAGTGACTCCTTGGAGACGTACTCGGAGTACTCCAGGCCTTTGACCTCCATGCCGATGTCCTGCACGAACTGGGGGTCCGCACCGAAGTCCTTCACGAACTTCTCTTTCATCCAGCGAATGCCTTGGCCGACCATCACGCCAAAGCCCTCGCCCAGAGCCATATGGTGCAGCAGTTCCAGAACCTCGTTGCAGGCCCCAAACCGCAGTTCCAAACCACCGGTCTCTTTGGTCGTGATGACGTTGGCCTCGAAACACTCCATGGCAAACGCTACGGCCGTGGCCACCGAGATGGTATCCACGCCATAGGTGTCGCAATAGAAGTTGAACTCCACCAGAAAGTCCGGGTCAAAACAACCCATATTGGCGGATCCTGCAGCGGTTTCGTATTCGGGGCCCTCGACGCACACCTTATCGCCCTTGTAGGGGCCGGTGCGCAACACGAACCCATCCACGGTTTTGGCGCAAGCCATGGAGCAGCCCGGCCAGCAGCCATCGGCCTGATCCTGAGTAAAGTAGCGCTGTTTGAAGACCGTACTGTGGATGTTCTTGGCTTCCGGGTGAGAGCCGAATTTGTAGTTATGAACAGGCAGAAGATCGTACTTGTCCATCACTTCAACGATATTGGCCGTGCCCACTTGCCGCATTCGGCACTGCTGGGCATCCAGGGTGGCCATTTCGGCGTTGACCTTCATGCCGTGGTTCCGAATTTTCATCGGGTCCGCAGGCCGGTTCAGGTCGTCGACGATTTGGATGGCCCCGGTCGGGCAGACATAGGCGCAAGAGGTGCACCCGATGCAGTGTTTGTCCACTTCGCCAAAGGGCATGGTGATATGGCGTTTGATGCCTCGGCCGGCAAAGTCCAGGATGCGTTCCAGGGTGAACTCTTCGCACGCCTTCACGCAGTGACCGCACAGGATGCAAGCCTTGGGATTCGTGTCGGTCAAATCGGACTGGAACCGAGACTCGGTCACACCGCACATGCGGGCCACCTGCTGGACCACGGGCACCTTGGGCCATCGGCCCAAATACATCTCGGCCAGCGTCTTGCGGTGGTCCAAAACGGGCTGGGACTGAGTAAACACCTTCAACTCTTCCCGCACGGGATAGTTGCAGGCGGTGACCAGGCGTCGCTTGCCCCGGACTTCGACTTCGCACATACAAAGGCGACAGTTTCCGCTGGGGGTCAAGTCCTTGTGGTAACACAAGGTGGGCACCTCGATCCCCGCCTCGCGGACGGCCTTCAGCAGAAAAGAGCCATGGGCCACGGTGACCGGAATATCATTAATCAGGATATCGACTGTCTTGGCCATGACTATTTCACCTCCACCGCATCGAACTTACACACCTCGTGGCAGATGCCACACTTGATGCACTTCTCCAAGTCGATGACATGAAGTTGTTTCCGTTCGCCCTTGATGGCCCCGACGGGACACTTGAGGGCGCACAGCGTGCATCCCGTGCAAGAGGATGTAATCCCGAACTGAATCAGGGGCTTACAGACTCCGGCCCGGCAGCGATGCTGGTTGATATGCTCTTCGTACTCTTCTCGGAAATACCGAAGGGTGCTAAGGACGGGGTTGGCCGCCGACGAGCCCAGCTGGCACAAACTTGCGGCGCTCATGGTCGCTGCGATGGACTCCATCAAGGGCAAGTCCTGCGGTGTCCCCTGCCCGCTGCAGATGCGGTTCAGAATGCCGTCCAGCGCAAACAGGCCTTCTCGGCACGGAGTGCATTTCCCGCACGACTCGTCCAGAAGGAAGTGCACAAAATAGCGGGCCACGTCCACCATGCAGGTGTGGTCGTCCATGACGATCATGCCACACGAGCCCAA
>CAYTWV010000273.1:0-6444 GCA_964442235.1 uncultured Myxococcales bacterium
CCCTCATCCCTCATCCCTCATCCCTCATCCCTCATCCCTCATCCCTCATCCCTCACCCCTCATCCCTCCCCCTAGTGGCAGCTCCATACTTGATACGGCACTATCGTCTTCCACTTACACTGCTTGCCAGAAGGACAATCACTGTCCACACAACATGTCGGCTTACAATAGCCGCTACAACAAAGCAATCCGTCGGCACATGGATTCCAATTGCCGCCAAGAATCAAATCTGAACAAGGTTTACATTCGCCATTTCTGCAGTTCTGATATATTGGCGTTGCATGCATTAGGCTAATGTTACCGCAATTCCGAAGCTCATCGTTTGTTCCAGTGATAACCCCGTTTTGGCAGTAGTCCGGGGTCGTGCACTCCATTCCATCGTTCACCTGTCCCGACGAATCATCCTGTCCGTATTTGTCACACATCCCATTCCCGTCACAATGGCCGTTTGTGCCACATCCCGCCACGGGAGTCGGTTCGCCGCAGTCGTTCTTGGGATCCTCTCCATGCGCTGCGGGCTTGCAGGTGTTGGCTCCGCCGCACCATCGGCAAGACTCGCAACTGGGCGGCGAAGTCTCCTTGTTGCTTACCCCCAAACAACTGCCGCTGCTGTTGCACTCTTGGCAGAATCCGCACTTGAACCCGGCGGCTCGCTTTGTCCAGGCCGTTTTGGTCTTGGTGGTGTCGCAGACTTCGCAAGGATTGCCGGGGTTGGCAGCGCCGTTGGCGAAACACGTATCGACCCCAAGCACGTTGATGGAACAGGCATTGGATACGTTCTCGAAGTGATAACACCCGTAGTCCCCGCACACGTCCTCGGAGCAAGCGCTTTCGTCCATACAACGACTGTTGTCCGAGAACCAGGCTTTCTGGCCGGCATCGGGATTGCAGACCATGCACCGCAGATCCACATTCGCAGCAGCTTTGCAGGTGCAAGCGTAGCCCGACGTGCAACTGCCAGAAGCGAATCCAGCCTCCGCACACGCCTCGTTGCAGGTTGCCGTCTGGCAGATGGTGGGGATGGTCTGGGTACAAACGCACACAGATAAAGACTGGCATTTCGATGTCCAGCCATACCCAAACTTCGCACACTCAGCACTGCATTCAGAATTATAGCAATTATATTCATACATATTATATAGGTCTATCTCGCACTTCCAATCACCAAAACACATTCCCCAAGCCCAGGGGTACTGATTGTATTGGCACTTTGAGGACGTGCACTTTTGCGGAGTCACCTCAGGGGCCAGCGAGCAGACGCAGTCCTGGTTCCCCTGGCAGGTTGCCACGGTAAAGCCAAGCGAAGTACACAACTCCCCGCACCGCGCGGCATCACACACAAAGGGAGTCACCTCGTCCGTCAGCGCATCGCCGGCGTAATAGCAGACGTCACCGATCAGGCACCGGAAGGGCCGCACCGAATGGTTACAAACACCCGTGGCAGGGGAACACAAGTCTTCGGTGCAATCCATACCGTCATCACAGGTGTACTCATATGGCAGACAGGCACCACTGACCAGGCAACTGCTCTTGGCGCATTTGTTCCCTTCATCACAGGGGGCACCCGGAGTCACCACTTCGGCACAACTTCTCTGCCCCGCTGCCCCTTGAAGGCACTTCCATTCGCGGCATGGCTGTGCGGAACCCAGGCAATCTGCATCCACTGCGCAGTCCCCTACGTAACACACACCGTCCAGGCCACAAAAGCGCCCGTCGCCACAGGGATTGCCCTCCCCGCACGCCACACACTGATTCGACTTGCACAGGTAGCTCCAACACAACTCCTGTTCCGTGGACTTCGTGCACTGACCCACTTTGCAGGTATCCGTAGCCCCCAGGTCGCACACTTGACCCACCGGGCACTCGGAGTGCTCCAGGCAGTTCCGGCAAACGTAGTTGTCGCAGATAAGGCCCGGTAAGCAGGGCTTGTCGAAGTCACACTGCACCGGCTGGCAATAGCCCTGCACGCATGAATAGTCCCCCCCGTAAGCGGCGGCGCACTGCGTGTTGTCCACACACGCACCGCACCACCGGTCCTGGCCACAAACCTGCTTGAAGCCACAGGCCATGCCGGGGCTGCATCCATCCACACACTTCCCTCCCGAACAAATCAGGTTGTCCAGTCCGTACTCGGTTCGGCAGCGGGCATCCTCGTCGTGGTCCACACAGGGCCGACACGTATAGGCCGCAACGGTCTGGCCACCTATGACCAGCCCGACTTCTTCCGCCGTGGGGCACAGCCCCTTGTTCAGCACGCCGCACTCCTTGCTTTGTGTGCAGTTCCCTTGGCCACAGGCCCCTCCAGTCAGGCAAAGCCACCCGGCACCGTACTTGTCGATGCACTCGCCATGCAGGCCCCCAGCCGACGCCTGGCAGCCCCGGCACTGGTGGGACTGGCCACAAATGGGCGCTTCAATGGGACAATCCTGGTTCGTTTGGCAATTCCCCTGCTCGCACCGACCGCCCAGGCACAAAAACCCCGCTCCATACGCTGCCGAGTTCACGCATTCCGAATTTGCCTCGCAGTCCACACACAACCAGGTCTGCGTCGAACAAAGCCGACCATCCAGCATGCAATCCGCGTCCGTTCCACACGTCGTGCGCGTGCATTTTCCCGACTCGCACACATATTCAGGCCCGTACTGCGCCTCGCACGACGCCGCCTGGTAACAGGGCACACAAAGCCCCTCCGTGCATAGTTGACCAAAACAGTCCTGGGGAACCCCGCACTGGGTGCACTCTCCAGTCACACATGCCAATCCCTGGGCGCATTGATCCGCCTTGGTGCATGCACCGCACAAATCGTTCTTGCACCCTTCCCCCGCTCGACACTGTTCGCCCGTCTCGCAGGCACCACATACCCCCTCGGCACACCCCAACCCCGAAGCACAATCCGAGGCACTTCCACACGCATCACAATGGCCCAACACACATCCCTGACCCGCCGCACAATCCGTCAGCACACTCTCTAACGTACAGGGAGTCCCCACGTCGACGTCCTCGGCACCCTCATCTTTGGGCTCCGTCTTGTCTGCCGGAACATCCCCATGTACGTCCGCACCATCGCCCCCAACATCCGCCACATCCCAGACCTCTTTCGGCTCCCTGGTATCCGCCAGATCGCCACCCCCCATCGAATCCGCATCCGCAACCACATCCACCGCCGTACATTGGCACCCGCTGGCCCCACATACCCCTCCGGCCTTCCCCGCACTGACGCACTCTTGGTTACAGGCCTCGGCGGCGCACTCGCCCTCCAACGTACCGGGCGACGATTTGGAGCACGCTCCAACCCCGATAGCAACAAACAAAACAACAGCAGTGGTAACAATGTAACGAACCATAGGAGACCTCACCGGGTAACAGGACGATTATATGCCACAAACGCAACGCGGATTTTCGCCATTCTTCACCCGCCAGACTCTTGGCGTCAAGGGTTTTCACAGGAATTCCAACCGATCGGTCCAGAGTCCCGGCACCTCCCTGACCTCAGTCTCAGGCCCCCCGGTCCAACCCACCCCAAGCCCCTTGGATCCGCACCCACAACATCCTATTCTTCCACCATGACAATTCGGCTGCCGAGGCACTCATGGCAACTCCACCCACCAAAGACCGACGACGATTCCTGAAAACCCTCTGGGGCAGCGCTCTCTATTTCGGTTCGGGTATGCTGGCCTTTCCCATTGGCTCTTGTTCAACCAAACGAGAGGCCCTGGGCCCGCTGGACTTGACTGCCGACCAACTGGACGCACTGCCCGACCTAAGCCCCGACGAAATTGAGGTCTTCCTTCAAGATGTTCGTGAGGCTCAAGCCGACAGGATGGCCCAAGACGCTACCGAGGCCACGGACGCACCCGTGGACCAACAAACCGTTGACTCCTCGGAAGTGCAGGAGATCTTGGATTCCACCTCCGACCTGGGCCCCAAACCCAAGCTGCCACCCGGCCAAACGGCCTTCGATGTCATCCCCGTCCTGGGCAGCAACAGCTCTCCTCGAACTCAGGACACGTGGACCTTCTATGTCAAAGGTGAAGTGGACCAGGAACTCTCGTTCACCTGGCAGCAGTTCCAGGACTTGAAACAAACCGACCAGATCTGCGATATCCACTGCGTGACCTCCTGGAGCGTCCTGGATGTCTCGTTCGGAGGCGTTCGCGTCAAAGACCTGCTGGCTTTGGCGGGCCTCAAGACCACAGGAAAGTTTGTGATCTTCGATTGCGAGCAGGGATATACCACCAACATCCCTGTGGCCGAAGCACTCAAGGACAACGTGCTGATTGCTACCCGTCTTTTTGGCGAGCCCCTTCCCCAGAAATACGGCGGCCCGGCCCGAGGCCTGGTCCCGGACCTCTATTATTACAAAAGCGGTAAGTGGGTCATGGGCATCCGAGTGCTGGACCACGACGAACCGGGCTACTGGGAAGTGCGGGGCTATTCCAACTCCGCCGACCCCTGGAAAGAGGAGCGATTCTCCTAGTCGACCGCCACCTCTGCGGCCCCGCCCCACCTTTGCTATTCCCTTTTCCACTCACAATCCGTAACTTTCGCCCGCTGGCTGGCTCGTTCTATTGGGCGGATTTGCGCCCCGAACGGAAAGCAAGAGGCCCCCATGCCCCTGAATTGGAACAAATCGGCGATTCTGAAACGTGCCCTTGACGCAATCTTAATAGTCGCTGTGATCTACGCTGCGCTGCTGGCCCTGGGCGTGATCCGCCGAGGCAGCCAATTTGCCCAAGGTGCGCAAGCCCCGGGGATCGTTGCGCGGTCCCTGCAGGACGGCCAGCCGGGCGCGTTGGTAGACGCCGCCGGAAAGCCCACCCTGCTGGTCTTTTTCTCGGTGGGATGTCCTGCCTGTCGCCGTGAACTGCCCGACGTGGAAGAGTTCAAACAGCGTGCCGGAGACAAACTGAACGTACTGGTCGTCTCGGCCGATTCCCCTCAGGATTTGCAGGCCTATTTTAAGGCAGAGCAACTGACTCTGCCCGTTGGCGTGGACTCCGGCGCAGCCCACAAGGCCTACCAAGTCTCTACCATTCCCTACTCGGTGGTCATCGATTCGGAAGGCAAAGTCCGGGCCGACTTTGTGGGCGGCGTGAGCTGGTCTGACCTGGAACCCTTACTGTAAACGTGGTCGCCTCGGCCTGCGAAGCCTTGGCGAAGTAGGCTTGCCACCCGATCCAACCACGTTTGATTCGCGTTACTTCTTGATGAAAGTGCCGTTGCGAACTTCCTTGAACGCTTGATCCAGCTCTTCATCCGTATTCATCACGATAGGACCACGCCAGGCTACGGGTTCCTTCAAAGGCTTCCCGGCCACCAACACAAACCGGGCCGCCGTTTCCCGAGTCCGGACCTCGACACTCTGGCCCGCCCCAAACAGCACTGCACTGCCCCTGGATACCTCCTGCGTCGCCGTCGGAGAAAACAACGCTCCTCCCTCAACCACGTACGCAAACACCGTCAACCCCTCCAGACCCGACCACTGGAATTGCCCCATGGCCGGAAGGGTGACGTCGATGTACTTCGGACCCGCTACCACATCCTTCACCGGCCCAATCTGCCCCCCATACTCACCCGCCAGCACCAGGACTTCACCCCCACCTGCTAACGGCACCCTGGGAACTTCCCCAGGCAAAATGCCTCGGTACTTGGGCGGTGACATCTTCTGCGCCGCAGGCAGGTTCACCCACAACTGCAGCCCCCTCAGGTTGCCCTCCGCCCGTTCGGGCATCTCCTGGTGAATGATCCCGCTCCCCGCACTCATCCACTGCATCTCTCCGGCCCCAATGACCCCCGAATTTCCAATACTGTCCCCATGTGCCACACGCCCTTCCAACATCCATGTCACCGTCTCCAAACCTCGGTGCGGGTGCCAGGGAAATCCCGCCAGAAAGTCCGCAGGATTGTCTGACCCAAAGTCGTCCAACAGCAGGAACGGATCAAACTGGTTCACCTCGTAAAACCCGAAAATTCGCCGCAACTTCACTCCGGCCCCATCCATCGCCTCTCGCCCAACCACCACCTTCTGGATCTCTCGGACCATCTCGTTACCTCCCGATTTTTCCACCATCGCTGCCGCGGGAATCCAGCCCCGCAACCACGGAGACACCGCAGAATAGGCGGGCCCCGTAATGCTCCAACACGGCAGCAACGTCAGCACCGGTACCATAAGAAGCATCTGCACCCCCGTCTATCTACCCAGACCCTCATTTCAATATCCAACCCCCACGTTTGTCAATGTTTGTCCACCGCGCTAAAGCCCCCCAACTTGCTTGGGGGGCCGACCGGCCATGCCGGGCGGGGGGGCGCGCCACGAGGCAAGGCGCCAGCCGAGCCGAGAGGCTGATGCGACCCTTATCGGTGACCGGCGGAGATAGATGCTGCTACAAGCCGACCGGCCATGCCGGGCGGGGGGGCGCGCCACGAGGCAAGGCGCCAGCCGAG
>CAYTWV010000274.1:0-6442 GCA_964442235.1 uncultured Myxococcales bacterium
ACCTTCATGCACCCAGCACTGCATCATCTGCTCCGTCAGCCAGTTGAACTGGGGGGCATCATCACAAATCAGCACTTGCACCACTGGAAAATCGGTTTCAGCATGGTAGGCAGCGATCGCCGTAGCATCGGTCAACAATTTGCGCTGTGCCTGGCCCAGTTTGGGCTTGGCGCAGGATGTTGAGCTGCCCGAGGTGGTGCTTGTGGGCGAGTCCGTGGATGGGACCCCCGTGGACTTGGGGGTGGCTCAGACATCGCCTGCGGCCAGTGTGGCGGAGGCCATTGGGCAGGGCAATCCGCAAAGCGCACTGCAATCTGGCAGCCGGGGCCAGACGACGTTGACGTGGCGTGGGTTTGATGACCGGCAGGTCAGTCTGGACTGGGACGGCGTAGAGTGGAATCTGCCCTATGATGGCGGATTGGATTTGGGGCGGCTGGGCACGGGCCTGTTGGAAAATGCGACTTTGGTTGGGGGTGCCGAGCCGGGTGGGGCGGGAAGCGCCTCGTTAGGGGGCAGTCTGGTGGTTCAGGGACCAAGTGTCCCGCCAATTTGGGAAGGGCAGGCTCATCTGTCTGGTGCCTGGCCGTTGGGTGGAAGGGCCGCGGTCAGGGCCGGGGGCCCGCTGGGCGCGGGCTGGGGGGTGGTGGGGTCCGTGGATGCCCAGGGTCGTTTGGCGTTGCCGATTCCCTCGGGGGCCCCACGAACTCTTGCCACAGCGGAGCAGGGGCGTCGCAGCAACTCCGATTCATGGAACCTGGGCAATGCCCTTCGTCTGGAGTGGGATTCGGGCCGGATTCACCGCTTCTGGGGAACCTGGAATGCGGTCCGAGGGGCCTATGGGGCACCCCCGGATTTGCGGACGCTGAATCCCAGGTATTGGCGCTGGGCCGATTGGTCCGTGGACATGGCGGTGCTGGGGCATTCGGCCCAATGGACGCCCATGGTTCGCACCAAGGTGTGGCTGTTTGGTCTATGGCCCCGTAACACGTTAAAGGCATACGACGACTCGGGGTACGATTCCCAAAACAGCAACCAGGCTTTTACTTCACGGTACGAAGAGACTCGACTTGGGGCCCGGGGGCTGGTCAGTCTGGATTTGGCCGGCGAAGACTCAGGGCTTGTCCCGGGTCGCCTGGAAGCCAAGTGGAGCGTACGTCGGGATGGGCATCAGGAGGTCTATGGCCAAAGGGGCGATCCCCTGTCGGAATGGCGCCTCGAGGCCGCATTGGGGCTAAAATCCGGCCACTACCGAGGATGGTCTTGGGGGGCCGCGCTGACTGGTTTTGTGGTCATGCCCACGGGGCTGCCTGGAAGTCCGCCTACGGATGGGGCCATGGCCCCGGGCGCCTGGCTGATGTGGCAGACCGACGATTTCAGGGTCAAGAGTGCGTTCTCCCGCAGGGTCCGTTTTCCCACGCTGAAGGAGAGATTCGCCGGCCAAGTGGAGTACGTGGTGGCCAACCCCAATTTGGGGCCCGAAGAAGCCTGGAACGCCGAAGTGGGTGCGTTATGGAGTCCGCTAAGAGCCGTGCGCCTTAGCGTCGACGCATTTGGCTCCCAGGTAGAGGGGCTGATTGCGGACGAGGCGCTGGGAGCCGGGGTTCTGCGACTGGGCAACGTGGACCAGGCCGTGTTAGCGGGGGCCAGTGCTGCCGTAAACGTAGATCTGTTGCCTGGCCTGGAGCTTTGGGCCAAAGGTGCGGGGTTGTATGCACACCGAAGTGCTCAGCCGGGATTCCTGCCGTATCGGCCCGTGTGGAGGGGCCAGACGGGGGCAAGTTGGTTGATTTTACCCGGATTCACAGTGGGGGCTGTGGCCCGTCTTGAGGGGCCTCAGCACTACCAGGACCGCTATACGGCGCAGTGGGGCGAGTTGGGGGCTTACGCTCTGTTGGATGCGTGGGTTCGTTACTCCTGGGAGCGCTGGGAGGTTTGGGGAAGTGCCCGCAACCTGACCAACGCCTGGCACGAGCCCCATTGGGGATATCCGGGGCCGGGATTGTGGGTCAGCCTGGGCGTTGACGCACAATTCTAAGGTTAATAAAGGTGTTTATATGTGGGGGATATTATGAATCGATTTATTATGGTGCTTGTGCTGATGTCGGTTGGTTTGGGGGGCTGTGCTCAAGAGGACAGTGGGTCCGTGAACTCCCTGCAAGGGCGCATCCTGAAGGTGGTTGTGGGAGAGACGGCCACTGACGTGGATCTGGGAGACCTTGAACTGGTGGATGCCGAGGGGGTTCAGGCCGTGCGTCTGGGTGACGTTATTCGTGCGGCGGGCCTGGACCCTCTGACGGATGATTATGTGGCCGACATGGTCTCGGTGGACGGGTTCCATCCGGGGGCCAAGACGCCGTGCAAGGGGTTGGTTCCCATTGATCTGGCCATGCTGGACAAGGCGTACATTGCGGAGTTCACGGGGGAGACGTTATGGGACGCCGCACTGGACTATCCCGGATGCATGAAGGTGGGTGGTTTGGCCAAGATTGTGCTGTTTGCCACCAACGAGCCCGGCAATCTGGTGCGGGTGGGCAAGGGGGACACGGCACAAAGCGTGGACCTGAGATTCCTGCCGGTGACAACCGAGGCTGCCGATGCGGTGGCGTTGCGCAGTGTGGTCGGGGCGGTTCTGGGCAGTCCCGAGGAGTATCGTTATGACCTTGAGGGCACAGACGGAGTGCGTCCGGGACGAGACAACGGGGCGCAGTTGCTGACTTGGGAAGAGTTGAGCACGGGGCAAGTGGCCTTGGAGGGTCGAGACGTCACGTTTGTCGGGGACGACGTGGGCCAACAATGGTTTGTAAAGGGTTTGGTGCGAATTGTACCCGAACCCAAAGATGCCTCGGGAAAGAGCATCGAAGTTACGTTGCCCACAGGCAAAGAGACGGTGGACCTTGGGGGGCTTCCCACGACGGAGGTGGGTGGTGCGGACCTGGTGGCACTGTCGGAGGTTGTGCTGGCAGCGGGACTGGTTGATGGCACAGCGATGAAGTTTCGGTTGGTTGCCTCGGATGGATTTGACCCGGTGGAAGTCAAGGACGCCGAACTGCTGACTTGGGAGCAGATTTCCAAGGGTTATCTGGACCCGAACACCCGCGATGCCTCGTGGGACGCCTCGCTGGGGATGGCGGGTTACTGGTCCGTGAAGGACGTAGCCCAGGTCGTTGTCGCAGAGTAGCAGAGTCGCCAGGCAGCAGAGTCGCCAGACATCACCCTCGCACAGTCGCCCAATTGTGGCAGACGCCGGTTTATGCTAGAGTGCCCCCTTCTTAGATCGGGGGAAACAGATGGGACGTACGGTTGCTTTCTTCTTCGTGCTGTTGGGCGCTTTGTGGCTGGGCTGGGCTGGATTCCAGGGAACCTCAGGAATTGATGCGGTCAGCGGGGCCACGGGCCGAGGTAGATGGGAACCCCCGCCTCCTGCCCCTGTGTGTGTGCCCGCCTGGCACATGGAAGTTCATCCCACCATGGGTTTCACGGCCTGTGTTCCCGACGGGATTAAGGGCGAAGTGAAGGACAACGACTGGACCTTCGACGCCGACAAGGGAAAGCTGCTGAAATTCACCATCGTGCCCAAGGTTGCGACGCTTGAAGAAGTGGTAGCCCCTCTCGAGAAATACCTGGGCATGAAACATGTGCCGGCCATACCGGTCGAGGGCGTCAAGTACAAATGGGTCGAAAAGAATGGCCGAGGCCAGACCTGGTGGCAGGCATGGCCGCTGCTTCATCTTCGTTTTGGTCTGTTGGTCACGGCCCGCTGCAAGGGCACCGAAGCGGAATGTGGGCCGCATCTGAAGGGGGCTTTGGTGGCCTCGACGGCGCTGGTTTGGAGCGGCGACAACGGCGTGTACGACTTCATGTCGTGGGCCCGATTGGCCAAATCGCCAATCACCCTGGTGGCCGTGCCGGGCAGCGCTGCGCAGGGCAACATGGAGTGGCTTCTGGAAGAGTATAAAAAGCGATTTTACGCTGTTTTGAACGTTACTGGAAGCGAAGTGACCCCCGTCGTTTTTATGAATATATACCAAGATAAAGACCAGATGTATTTATACACTCGGACGCGTGCCGATTTTATGATGTACGACGCGGGCGAAGTCCACACGACCTTTGTTTCCAAGGAAGCCGGTATTGGGGGCACCAAGGAGTTGGCCGAGTACCTGCTGACCTCGGTTTGGGGTACGCCGGGCAGCCTGCTGATGCGCCACGGATTGGCCGCAGCGCTGGACGGTTCCACCACGGATCGGGGTCCCGTGGCCCGCAAGATGCTGGCTGACAAGGAAGTGAAGATGATCTCTCTCTTCCTGGCCGAGACCTGGGAGAAGCCCGATACCCAGAAAGAACTCACGTTAGCCGGGGCCTTCTGCCGCTGGCTTTTGGATACCCATGGCGCTGACAAGACGAAGTTGTTCTGGCAGTCTCAGGATCCTGTGGGGGAAAGCACGAAGTTACTGGGCAAGGACTTCGACCAGCTTGTGAACGAATTTGCATGCAAGGGGAACGAGGGGAGGGCGCAATGAAATCCAAAGGACCGATCTTTCTTGCAGGTCTCATGGTGCTGGGACTGGCAATCTCTGTGGCAGGCTGTGGCTCTGCCGCGACCGAGAATTCCAAAGAGGACACCTCTGCGGACTTGAACGGAAAGGACGGTTCCGGTGGCGACGGCCTGACGATCCCGGACAAGGTCGGTAAGGACGGCCCCGGCGATACGGCGTGGCCCGATTCCACCGGTCTGGACTATCAAGAGATGATCGATGAGGTCGTGGATACGACCCCACTCACCGGTGATTATCGGTTGATGGGGTGGAACGATCTTGGCATGCACTGCTTGAACCCCACCTATGACAAAGCCGTCATCCTGCCGCCCTACAACACGGTTTGGGTCCAGGTGGTCAAACGAGGCGACCCGCCGGAGGTTGTTACCGAGCACATCACGGTCACCTATCGAATTTTGGACAACACCTATTCATATGGAAAAACCGATGAATATGGTGGCGATTACAAACAATTCTGGGACAACGCGTTTGACCTGTTTGGCGTCGAACTTCCCAAGGACAAAGGTCTGAATCTGGTGGATGCCAACCGCCACAACGGGCTTACGGGCAAACTGGTCAAAGTGGGCAACCGCTTCACGGTGGACGGCATCCCGGTGGTTCCGGTCAAGGACGACGGCACATGGAGTCCCTACCAGCAAATCGAGTTGACGGCCAAAGATGGCGCTGGAAAGGTCCTGGCCAAGGGAATTGCTACGGTGCCCACTTCCGACGAAATTCGTTGTTCCAAGTGCCACGGTGCGCAGGCCTTTGACGACATTTTGCTGAAACACAAGGGCAAGGGCCCTGGCCTGCTTGGCGGAAATCTGCCCACACAAACCCCCGTGGTATGTGCCAGTTGCCATGGCTCTCCGGCCCTTGGCATGAACGGGGCGGGCGTCTCGGGCAAGTACCTCACCGCCGCCATCCACGGCTTCCACGCCGACAAAGAGGCCGCTTGTTATGATTGCCACCCCGGCGCCGTAACCAAGTGCAGCCGCTCCAAGGCGCACACCAAAGCCGATGGCAATTGTGTAGAGTGCCACGGCACCATGGCCGAGGTCGCCGCAGGGGTCAATGCCGGCACCCGAATTCCGTGGTTGCAGGAACCCAAGTGTGTCAAGTGCCACAACACCGGTGTGAAAGAAGTGGATACCGGTGATGCTCTTTACCGAAACGCCACCGGCCACGGCCAGCTGCACTGTGCGGCCTGTCATGGCAGCCCCCACGCCCAGTGGCCGTCGCTGCAGGCAGAGGACAACAAGATGCCCGTGGGCCTGCAAGGCAAATCCAAAGCGCTTGGTAGCTGCGGCGTCTGCCACGCCACATCCAAAATGCAGGCCACCGGGGACTTTGCCGAAAAACACGGCGGAGCCAA
Organism: uncultured Myxococcales bacterium; assembly: GCA_964442235.1. GTDB lineage: Bacteria > Myxococcota_A > UBA9042 > CAIXZC01 > CAIXZC01 > CAYTWV01. The sequence goes on from CAYTWV010000274.1 coordinate 5,908, forward strand.
CCCCGATGAACGGAACGCCTGCCACACCTGCCACACCCGCATCCCCACCGATACCACCAAGTGGCCCCATGGCTTCCAGTGGAAGGCGACGGCGGGGTACAACACAGCGGAAGACTGAACAGGTCCGCTCTGGCCGTCGATCATCCCGGGGGGCTGCGTTGGCCTTTGGTCGGAGTGCTCAGCGTGCCAAGCACGCCTCCGCTTCCGCCCAGCAGGCCGCCTTGCCCGCCGGGCGCTCGCCGGCCATATCGGACCTGTTCTTGCAAGCAAACAATTGTAATATGGCTGGGTGACCCGTTCGACCAGCAAAGTGCGCCCACTACCGCAACGCGCAGCGAATGGGGACCTTGTAACGGCGGGCTTCGGCCGTTGCCGCGTCAGCCGTGGCGCTCGGCTGCGCCTCGTGCCACAGCGCGCCCCCCCCGCCCCCAGACAAGCTGGGGGAGCCGCTCCCGCCTCCGAAAGTATGCGGTAAGGCCACCCTTAAGATGCGGCTAAACCCTCTTCCAGCTTGCCTGGAAGGGGGTAGGGGCAA
>CAYTWV010000275.1:0-6433 GCA_964442235.1 uncultured Myxococcales bacterium
GTTGCGGCACACTCCGTCGCTTCGCACTCGCCCCCAGAAACATCGGTCACCGAGGACGTCGTCGAACATGAGAACCCGAAAACGCAAGCCAATACGGCCAGGCAACGAACCTTCACATCTGCCTCCTTTCCGGACATCAACCGGCATCGCCAAAAGACACTGCGTGAGGGAACGGCCGCCATCTTACAGTTCACCCTTCAGGCGTACAAGCGTGTAACGGCCGAAAAGAGCAGGCGCGTTTCAGGGTTCGAAATCGGTTGGCATCCCCGCACCCTGGTTCCCCCTCGAAACTGCTCCGGCCTCAACATCGGTATTGTCGTTCCCCACCCGCACACGTCAGTCGGTCACATCGGCTTCGAATCCTCGCACTCACAGTGTGGCTTTGCCAAGCATGACGATGGCCAGAATGAAACTCGTGCAGGAGTTTGCGACAGAGGGCCGAACAGACGAACAAAGGGGCAGCGATGGCGGCCCGGCCAAATCCTCTGGGACCGGGGTCTCCAGGCCGACGAGCGACAGAATCGGGCCTCGTGATCAGTCTTCATGCGTCGAAAACTTTTCCCTCGTTGTAGGTTTGTAAGGTACCTATGGATATCAGTGTGTTTCGTGGTAGTTCTTGTGGGACTTAGTGCTGCTGGCTTTCGAGAGTGCCGGGCTGGTTTCCCATGCACCTCCGCCAAACCACGGGTTGCCCGCCCCAGCATCGTGCAGATTGAAAGTGCTACTTTCAATTGACACGGCGGGCGAGGGCGCTAGAATGGCCCCATGATCGAGCGACATCTTACACCACTGCTGACAACTCTGGCGGCCCAGTACCCGGTGCTGTACCTCACCGGGCCCAGGCAGTCGGGAAAGACCACACTGGCGAAACGGTGCTTTCCGGAGTTCCGATACGTATCCCTCGAAGAGCTTCAAGAACGTGAGCAAGCAACGCTCGACCCGAAGGGATTCCTGGGCCGCTTCAAAGGGGCACGGGGGGTCATTCTGGACGAGGTCCAGCGGGCGCCGGATCTGCTCTCATACATCCAGTCGGAGGTCGACGCTGAGCGCTCGGGGCCCTACGTTCTCACGGGCTCCCAGAATTTCCTGCTGTCGGAGAAGATCAACCAGTCCCTGGCGGGGCGCACCGCAATCCTGGAGCTGCTGCCCTTTTCGGTCGCCGAGATGGCCAAGCGGCCAGCCATCGATTTGGAGCAGTGGGTAGCGGGGCCTCCCATCGCCGGATTCGAATCCAGGGGGCTCGATCCGTTGCTGTTTTCCGGGTTCTACCCCAGGATTCACGACAAGGCGCTTGAGCCCGGTCGTTGGTACGACGGGTACATTCGCACCTATGTGGAGCGAGATCTTCGGACCCTGGCCGGCATCGGCGACTTGGATGCCTTCACTCGCTTCCTGAGCCTGTGCGCGGGGCGAACAGGGCAATTGGTCAACTACTCGTCACTGGGTTCCGATGCAGGTATCAGCCACGTCACCGCTCAGAAGTGGTTGTCGGTATTGAGAGCCAGTTATATCTTAGAATTCTTGGCTCCTTATCACACAAACTTTTCGAAGCGAATCGTCAAGAGTCCCAAGATGCACTTCCTGGATACGGGTTTGCTGTGCAGACTGCTGGGAATCCACGACGCTTCGTCTTTGGCAACTCACCCGCTCCGGGGCGCCATTTTCGAGAGCTTCGTCGTTTCCGAAGTACGGAAGAGTCTTCTCAACCGGGGAATACGCCCGAATCTATACTTCTGGCGTACGTCCGGAGGACAGGAAGTGGACCTGCTGATCGAGTCAGGAAGCGCTCTGGTTCCCGTGGAGGTCAAGTCCTCCAGCACATTGCACTCGGAGTTTTTCCGGGGCCTGGAGCAGTTCTGCAGCCTGTCCGGCAGCGGCGCCGGAGTGCTTGTGCACGGGGGAGAGGCGGACTACGTGCGCCAGGGTCACCGGGTGAGGCCCTGGTGGGGATGCTCCTGACAATCTCACCCGTGGTGCATTCCGACAAGTCCACCAGGCGCCAACGTGCCCGAACGTGCCAAGACCACGCCCGAGCCGAACGTGCCCCAGACCCGCATAGAACCTAGGAATTCGGCCAATTTGGCGGATGCTTGCCGGGGGAAAGCGTGTCTCGTCAGCCTTTGCGGGCCCTTGTCTGCCCGGCCTTACGCCCGGGACGTGCCACGGCGAACCCACGCCAGGGCCAAACCCAGGGCCGCAAGCAGCAGCACCGAAATGGGCGTTGCGTCGGACGTGGACGAGCAGCCACCGCCGGAACTGCCGCTGCCTTTTCCGCCGGTCGTGGCGGTGTCGGCGCCTTCATTGGCGGTGTCGGCAACGGGTGTGATGTCGTCGCCGGGGGTGACGTCGTCGCCGGGGGTTGTGACATCGGGCTGGGGCGAGTCGGTGGCGACGCACGTCCCTTTGTCACAGGTCTTGGACGGTGAGCAGGAGCCGCAGGACCCGCCGCAGCCGTCATCACCGCACTCCAGGCCGGTGCATGCAGGAGTGCAGTCCTTGACATAACAAAGGCCGTCCTGGCAATACTCCCCTTCCTTGCAGGTCCCGCAGATGCTGCCGCAGCCGTCATCGCCGCACTGCAGCCCCTCGCATACCGGAGTGCAGACTCCGACCTCACAGTAGCCGTTCTGGCAGAACGCACCCTCCTGGCAGGTGCCACAACTGCCCCCGCAGCCATCATCGCCGCATGCATGGTCGCCGCAAGCTGGCTGGCAGACCGATGGAACGCAGAGTCCGCTGTCGCAGGAGTGACCCTCGGGACAGGCGCACTGTCCTCCACAACCGTCGTCGCCACACTGCAGGTCCGCACAGTTGGGCAGGCATACCTCCGGACAGGCCATGGGATAGGTTCCGGACGGGTCCGCCGACTGCGTGGCCGAGCAGTCGTACATCGGGCCTTCCTCGATCCACCCACACTGGTTCATGTCCTGCTCCAACCCACAGTCGTAACAATGGAGCACGTCATATTCGCACCACAGAATTTGATTGCCGGCACAGCATCCTGCATAGGCAATCGCTCCGCATGGTAGCCCTGTGTCCCCAACACAAAGCTCGGCGGGCAACGCCGAGGCAGTGCCGGGCAGGCTGATGAGCGTAAGAAACACCACCAAAGTAGATGTACGCATGTTGGGCCTCCATCGAGCGCAGCAGAATCCATCCGTGTCTAGTTTTGCACCGAGGCAGACTATGCGCCACCGGGGCCCGCGGGTCAAGAAGCTGCCCAACGGAACAGTAACCACTGCTGCACGGACCAAGATTCAGCGCCTGTTTTGGACAGGGAAATCGATTGGCGTGCCCCGGCCACGGGCACCCGGTGGACAAGGCGACCAGCCTAAAATTCTTGAGGGAGTTCTTTGAGTTGCGCAGCGGTGAAAACGGGGCCGTCTTTGCACACATATACGGATCCGATGTTGCAGCGACCACACTTGCCCAGTCCGCACTTCATTCGGTTTTCCATCGTCGTATAGATATGGTCATCTGAGAAGCCAAGTTTCCCCAACACTGGAAGCGTATACTTGATCATGATGGGCGGACCGCAAACGATGGCGTAGGCATTGACGCCCGAGGGGGCTGCCTTCTCGACCACCGTGGGGACAAACCCGACCTCGCCCTTCCATTCCGGGTTGTCCCCGCCGGGATCCACCGTCTGAACCAACCGAACGTCGGCCCGCTTCGCCCATTCTTCGAGTTCCCTTCGATAGACCAGGTCTGCCACGGTTCGAGCGCCGTAGATGATGGTGATGTCCTTGTACTTGTCCCGAAGATCCAAAGCGTTCCAGATCACGCACCGAACTGGTGCCAGGCCGATTCCGCCAGCGATGAAAACCAGCTAGGAACCTTCGAATTTCTCCATGGGAAACGAGTTCCCGTAGGGTCCGCGAAGGCCCATGGTATCGCCCACAACCAGGTCACGCATGGCCAAGGTAGCCTTGCCCACCTTCTTGAAGCTGCATTCGATGTACCCCTTCCGAGTGGGAGGAGAAGCGATGCAGAACGTGCACTCTCCAGAGCCAAATACCGAGTACTCGGCGAATTGGCCGGCCTTGAAATCAAACGACTTGGCCAGTTCCGGGTCGGAAAAAGACAAACGTAGGGTCCGGGTGTCGACGGTCTCGTCGATTACCTGGTCCACTTTTACCAGATGAGGCTGGTAAAGATTCATGCTGCACCTCCCGGGGTGTTCGATGACTTGGCCAGAGCACTAAGGGCTGCAAGGGTTTCGGGCAGGTTCATGCCGCCGCCGCATCCCCGAGCACATCTGCCGCATCCGGAACAGAGCAGAACGCCAAAACGCGTCGGATAGATGTTGAACTTGTGCATGATTCGCTGGCGCATTCGGTTCGTCTGCATGGGCCTGGGGTTGTGGCCGGACCCATGAAGCGTGAACTTGGCGCTTTGACACGTATCCCAATTTCGGCGCCGAACCCCGGTCCCAAGACCGTCGGGTTCATCCACAATGTCGAAACAATGACAGGTGGGGCAAAGCGAAGCACAAGCGCCGCACCCGTGGCAATTCCGGGCTACCTGGGCCCAGAAGTCATGCTCAAAGTGCAAATCCAGCCACTTTGTGACCCCGGGGAGGTCCATCTCGACGTTGCTTTGGACCTTCTTGAGGGCGGCTTGCCTGAACGCCTGTGTGCCGTCGTTTGCGGAAGCAGGCTTGAAATGAGCGGCATGGGCCTTGAGGAACGCCTCACCTTTGGGCGTAACCGTCTCCAGCCGCCAGCCATCGCCTTCGGGGATGATCAGAGCATCCGAACCCTTGGATGAGTCGGGGGCCAGCCCGGCAGCGGCGCAGAAGCAGGTCGCATCGCCTCCGTTGCAAGCTTGGGAGATGATAGTCGTGGCTTCCCTGCGGCCGAACCAGAGTTCGTCGTGGAAATCCCAGTCCATCACCTTATCCACGGCTTCCACCGCTGCCGCATCACACGGATAGCTACCCAAGACGACCCGTGAAGCGAACTTCACAGGGACTTCATCCAGGGTCACTCCGGCTTTGGTCTCTTTCCACCGGAACAGGGGTTCCGTGGGTGGCAGGAAGAACTCCTTGAGCGACCGCCTGGGAAGCGGAGAACCCAAGAGCATTTCTCCGGATTTCTGAAGTTCCCGGTATTCGATTCGAGCCCGGGTGCCAAGGTGGGATTGCGCCGGCGCAACCACCTGTGTTCCGGCCTGCAGGAGCGAGTCCACCAGCTCCAACAGACCCTTTTGTGTAATGAAGTATGCTTGGCTCATCGAATGAACTCCTGGTTGTCGTCGGTCTTGAACGTCCCGATGGGCCCCTGAACAGTGGGGTCCTCGGAGGGCGTGTATCCGTACAGTTCAGCCACGAGGGTCGCCAACTTGTGACTCATCAGAGTCAACGGGATGTCGGATGGGCAGACTCGCTCGCATTCCATGCAGTCGATGCATCGACCGGCCAGGTGTAGCGCCCGAGTCATGTACCAGGCCAGATTTCCCCGAAGGTGCGGCGAACTCTCCAACCATTGAGGGTCGGTCTTGTCTGCCAGGCATCGCTGACAGAAACAGAGTGGGCATACCTCACGGCAGGCGTGACACCGAACGCAGCGCTCCAACTCAGACTGCCACCAGACAAATCGCTCATCAAAAGACATGGCCTCGAGTTTGACCTCAAGAGCCTTGCGCTTGTCTTCGCCAGCCGGCGCCGGCAAGACAGGTCCAACCAGATGGTCGACCTGAGTGGGTTCCCGAACGGTGCAACCCGGGCATCGATTGGCCACGGTATCGGCACTGAGGGCTTCTTTGGAGTCGGGATCTCGCACGACGCCGCCACAGCGCACGCCGATGAGGACAGCGTCCTCCCGCTTGACCTGCGACTCACGAATCATGACTGCGATGGCCTGAACGTCGCAACCTTTGACCACGATTGCGGCTTTGCCAACCGCCCGAAGGTGGGCCCGGCGGGGACTCAAATAGGTGGCCAGATTCTGGACACAACGAGGGTCGAAAATGAGCTTCTCAGCCTCTTCCGGTTTGGTCACAAAGACCGGACGAACGCCCCGGGGACCCTCTTCGTAGCCCACCACCACATTAACCGAACCATCGACCAGTAGTTTTCTGGCCAGTTCACGTAACTCTTGCATGTTACCTCCCGGACATATTGTGGTAGGACGTAAAAGGTCCGAGTTTTCTTATGCGATCGGTGGTTTCGTCAACAACTTCTCCCCACTTCACGCCTTCGGAGGCAGACACCCAGGAGAAGGTGACCCGAGCCGGATCGATCCCGGCGAACTTCATGATCTCTCGGAAGATGGTGAATCGCCGGCGGGCATGGTAGTTGCCAAGGGTGTAGTGGCAATCCCCCGGATGGCAGCCGCTGACGATGACGCCGTCGGCGCCTCGTTCAAACGACTTGATAATGAAAAGCGGGTCGATGCGCCCGGTGCAGGGCAACCGAATCACCCTCACGTTG
>CAYTWV010000276.1:0-3188 GCA_964442235.1 uncultured Myxococcales bacterium
CGTTCCTGACCGAAGTCATCGGCATCCGAGACGATATGTACCTGGGCGCCGGCAACGCCTATATGCGAGAAGTGGCTCAGTCGGTTCAAGACGGCTTTGACGCCGGGGTTTTGCCCCAGCGCCCGACCCTGGTGAACCTGCAGTGCGACGTGGATCACCCGACTCAGGCCATGGCAGACCTGGGGCACCTGATTCATCACTTCGGTGGCATCCAGAACCTTAAGGGCAAACGCATTGCCATGACCTGGGCCTATTCGCCCTCGTACGGCAAGCCCTTGAGCGTTCCGCAAGGCATTATCGGGTTGATGACCCGCTTTGGAATGGACGTCAGCCTGGCCCATCCCGAGGGATACAACCTGATTCCCGAGGTGGTAGAGATTGCCGGCAAGCAGGCCAAGGCATCGGGCGGCAAGTTCGAAGTGGTGCACAGCATGGCGGATGCGTTTGCCAACGCCGACATCGTGTATCCCAAGAGCTGGGCCCCTTATGACGTGATGGGCAAACGAACCGAGTTGTTGCGGGCGAAAGACCACAAGGGCCTTGAGGACCTGGAAAAGGTCGCGCTGGCCAACAACGCCCGGTTCAAGAACTGGGAATGCACCGAGGAGTTGATGCGGGGCACCAAGGACGGCAAGGCCTTGTACATGCACTGCCTGCCCGCGGACATCACCGGCGTTTCGTGCAAAGAGGGCGAAGTGGCCGCATCGGTCTTTGACCGCTACCGAAACGACACCTACGTCGAGGCCGGCTTCAAGCCCTACATCATCGCTGCCATGATGTTGCTGGGTCGTTTCGAGAACCCCGCCCAGGTCCTCGAATCTCTGCTTTCTCGCAACGCCAAACGGCGCGGCTAGAATTTTCCACGCCCCTTTCCGCACAGCTTCTCCAGCAACCATCCGGCGCGCGCCACTCGATCGCCACTCGGGGTCGGGAACGATCAGAGTCGATCTGTAGATCGAGGCGATCCTGACGATCGCAGATCCTCGCAGAGCACCAATCCATAGAAACGATATTCCTATCGTGCTGGATCCAAGGAGCGTTGATCTGTGCAGTCGTAGAACCCCACAAAAGCGATCCTGGTTTTCCACGCGAAAAGGGGCTGTTTTCCCTAAAAATTTCCGCAAGTTGCGCAAAAAGTTGCCCCCGTCGACCACTTTTTTCGGGGGGGGCGAAGGCACGCTGCGCGCGCAGCCATCTATGAAGACGGCGAAATCGCGAAAGGCTAATGATTACGGGGTATTCGGCGAATCACCCGGATGCATCACATTGGGAAGCACCCGGCTTTGGGTGCAAAATTCCGAAAAGAAACATGGGGCGCCCGGAAATGGGCGCTGTTATGGGCTCTTGCGCACTTTTTGCCCCCCAGTTGGCACCTGTTTCAAAAGGGGCGGTCGTTGACACGCTCTGCCCCCCCTCCTATTCTCCGCTTCTGAACGAACGGAACTCTGGTCGAGCCTCAAATCCCATCTGGCCCGACAAGTGCTGTCTGCCCCCTTTGGGGGAGATCCGCGAATGTGGGTCGGACGGCCAGATCTGTTCGATGAAAAGCTGACAGCCCCTTTTGGGGTGGCAATAGGCAAGGCAAGGCAAGAAGCAAGGAACAGAGACGTCGGTTGCGCCGGCGTCTCAGGCGTGGAGGCCGATGTGATCGAGCGGATTCGAAAACGAGACGGACGGACCGTCAGGTTTCACCCCGAGAAGATCACCAACGCTATCTTTAAAGCAGCAGCGGCGTGCGGCGGCAGCGATTTCTCCAAGGCCGAGCTCCTTTCGGCCCAGGTCGTCGCCGTCATGGAGGAACGATTCCGGGACCGACTTCCAGAAGTGGAGCAGGTCCAGGACATCATCGAGAAGGTCCTCATCGAGAACGGGCACGCCCAGACCGCCAAGGCCTACATTCTGTATCGCGAAAAGCGCAAGAGCTGCCGCGAATCCAGCGCCTTGATTCATGCGACCATCGAGATGTTCCACGACTACCTGCAGGACCGAGACTGGCAGGCCAAAGAAAACGCCAACACCCAGAAGAGCATCAACGGACTGAACAACTATGTCCGTGAAGCCTTCACCAAGGGCTACTGGCTCAACGAGATCCTGCCTATCGAAGTGGGCAGGGCCTACACCGATGGCGATATCCACATTCACGACCTGGGATTTCTGGGGCCCTATTGCGCCGGCTGGGACTTGAATCAGCTTCTTATGGACGGATTCGGCGGCGTGCCCGGTAAGGTCGAAAGCCGACCCGCCCGCCACCTGCGTTCGTTCCTGGGCCAAATCGTGAACTCGACCTTCACCACCCAGGGTGAAGCCGCAGGCGCGCAGGCCTGGTCCTCTATCGATACCTATTGCGCTCCGTTCATCCGGTATGATGGGCTGACCTATAAAGAGGTCCGCCAGCTTATCCAAGAGTTCATCTTCAATATCAACGTGCCCACCCGAGTCGGGTTCCAGTGCCCCTTCTCGAACCTGACCTTCGACCTGACCGTGCCCAAGACCCTGGCCAAACGTAATGTGGTCATCGGCGGCCAGTACATGGACGAAGTGTATGCCGACTTCCAGCCCGAGATGGACATCTTTAATAGGGCGTTTTGCGAAGTGATGATGGAAGGCGACGCCAAAGGGCGCGTCTTTACCTTCCCCATCCCCACCATCAACATCACCGATGAATTCAACTGGGATTCGCCGTCGGTCAACGCCTTCATGGCCATCACGGCCAAATACGGTATCCCCTACTTCGCCAATTACGTGAATTCCGACCTCTCGCCCGAAGACGCCGTCAGCATGTGCTGCCGACTGAAGCTGGATGTGACGGAGCTGCGCAAACGTGGCGGCGGGTTGTTTGGCAGCAATCCCATGACCGGCTCCATTGGTGTGGTCACCATCAATTTGCCTCGGTTGGGCTACTTGTCCGAATCGGTGCGGGAATTCAAGACTCGCCTTTGGCACCTGTGCCAGGTGGCCAAGACGGCCCTGGAGACCAAACGCAAGGTCATCGAACAGCAGACTGACAATGGTCTGTACCCCTTCTCGGCCCACTATCTGCGCAATGTGAAGCGTGGCTTGGGTGAATACTGGGTCAACCACTTTAATACCATCGGCATCGTTGGCATGAACGAGGCCTGCCTGAACCTGCTGGGCAAGGACATCACCACCAAAGAGGGCCTGGAGTTCAGTCTGGATATCATGGAGTA
>CAYTWV010000276.1:3198-6412 GCA_964442235.1 uncultured Myxococcales bacterium
GGGAGGTGCTGCGGGACATCCAGGAAGAAACGGGACATTTCTACAACCTGGAAGCGACCCCCGCCGAAGGCGCCTCGCACCGGTTGGCGAAATTGGACAAGGAACGCTACCCGGATATTATCACGGCTGGCACCGAGGTCGCCTATTACACCAACTCCTCGCAGCCGCCTGTCGCCTTCAGCGACGACCTGTTCGAGGTCTTGGATAATCAGGATGCCCTCCAGAGCCTCTACACAGGGGGCACCGTGATGCATCTCTATCTTGGAGAGCCCATCGAGTCGCCCGATGACGCCAAGCGCCTCATCAAAGCCGTCGTCAGCAAGTACAAGCTGCCCTATATCTCGCTGACGCCTACGTTCAGCGTTTGTCCGACCCACCATTATCTGGCCGGCGAACACCATTCGTGCCCGCAATGCAGTTCGCCCACGGAAGTCTGGTCCCGGGTCACCGGCTATCTGCGACCCATCAGCAATTTCCACGAGGGCAAACAGCAGGAGTTCATCGACCGCCGCAAATTCAAGTTCCCGGAGTTCGTTCGATGAAAATTGCGGGTCTGGTGCCCTTCACCATGCAAGATTTCCCCAAGCACATGGCCTGCGTGGTCTTTACCCCGGGCTGTAACATGAGCTGTCACTACTGCCATAACCCCAGCTTGCTGTGCCAGCAAAGTGGCGGCGAAAAACACGACGAAGAGTCCATCCTTCGCTTCCTGCACAGCCGCCAGGGCAAACTGAACGGCGTGGTCATCAGCGGGGGCGAACCGACCTTGCAGAACGGCCTGGCCGAGTTCATCCGCAATGTGCGAGACGTGGGCATGGCCATCAAACTGGACACCAACGGCACCCATCCCGAGGTCGTTCGTGACCTGATTGACCAGGGCCTGCTGGACTATGTCGCCATGGACCTTAAGGGCCCCGAAGACCGCTACACGGAAATCTGTGGCGGGCTTGTGGATACCGATGCGGTCCAGGAGTGTGCGGCCCTTTTGATGGAAAACCGGGTTCCCTATGAGTTTCGGACCACCTTCACGCCGCTGCTCTCGCAGGACGACGTGATGCGCATGGGTAACTCGATTCAGGGAGCGAAATCCTGGTTCTTGCAGCAATACCGTCCGGGGAATGGCACAAGTTCTCTGGTCAATCGCCCCATCGCCGCTGCCCCTCATTCCAACGCCGTGGTGCGCCAGACCCAGCAGATGGCCGCCGCTCATTTCCATATCCCGGTTCACGTTCGCGGAGTCTAGCCGAACCGATTTCGTATGGTTGCCGGTCAACAGGATCCTGAATGACCTAATCCAGGCTGGACAAAGGCCCCCGATTTGTAGAAGATTCCCCGGAAAACTGAAGCCTACGCTTCCAGTGGAGGTTGTGATGAATCGAACTGCTTTGGCCCTGGCCTTGGCCGGACTTTGTGGCCTGTTTGCCTGCTCCAACACCGATTCCAAGGGGACACCCGCAACGGATACTATCTGTGCGGATACCTGTGACGCCTCTTCAGATGGCAGGATTCCCGGCGAAGATGCCAAACTGGATGTCCCGGGACTGCCGGATACCAAACCGGGCGACAACGTGCTTCCCGGTGATGTGGTGCCCGAAGTCTCGCCCGTGGACGTGAAGGACGATGCCACCAAACCGGATGGTCAGCCTGAAGACATCAAGATCGATGACCAGCCCGACCGCTGCGGCGAAGGTCCCGCTTGTGAAGACGGCCAGGTCTGCTGCACCACGGCGGGGACCTCCACCTGTGTTCCCACGGCCGAATGTGCCACGCCGGGTCCCTGCCAGGCTGATACCGATTGCCCCCAGGGGCAGAAGTGTTGCAAAGACCCCTTTGCGGGCAACAAATGCAAAGCATCTTGTGGTGGTGGTATGTTCGGGTGTGATGGAGATGATTCCTGCAGCAATGGGATGATTTGCTGCGATTTTTACGGACAGATGCAGATGTGTATGCCTCCGGATATGTGCCCCGGCGCCCCGGGCGGCTGCACCAAAAACGAAGACTGCACGACCCCCGGCCAGGTGTGCTGCATGTTCGGCGAGATGGCGGCCCAACCGACCTGTATGGCCGAACCCATGTGCCCCAAGAACTGCACCGCCAACACCGATTGTGGAGCGAACCAGGAGTGCTGCGACCTGGAGTCCCAGAAGATCTGCATCGACAAAGGGCAATGTCCGGAAAAATGCCTCTACAACGCCGATTGCGCCTTGGGCCAGCAGTGCTGCGACGCCGGCGATGGCCTTTTTGTCTGTGTGACGGATGCCGAATGCCCTCAGCCCGTGCCGTGCACCGAAGGCAGCATCTGCACGAACCAGGACGAGGAACCCAATGGCTTTGAGTGCTGCGACGTGCCCACAGTGGGTTTTGCCTGTGTGGGGTTTGGTGGTTGCGGAACTTGGGAAACCTGCAGCGTCGATACCGACTGCCCCAAGGGCCGAGAGTGTTGCAGCACCCTGGATGGGGGCAAGTGCCTGCCTCTTAGCAGTTGCCGAGGCGACGTGGATTACAAAGAGTGCTCTACCCATGAAGAGTGCGCCCCGCTAAGCCAGGTCTGCTGCATCGTTCCCGGACTGGGCAAAGTGTGTGGGGATGCCAGCGAATGCCCCAGCCAGTGCCTGTTTGACGCCGATTGTGGCAGCAACCTCAAGTGCTGCATCACGTCGGGCAGCCCGGCCACGTGTGTGCCTGACGGCCAGTGTGGAATGGGCCAACCCTGCGCTAGCAACGAAGACTGCGATACCTCCATGGAGTGCTGCGACATGATGGGCCAGAAGACCTGCATGCCCACGGGGCAGTGTATGATGTCGGGATGCTCTATTGATACCGATTGCCCCAGTGGCCAGAAGTGCTGTGATATGATGGGGCAGAAGGCATGTATGCCCCAGTGTTTGTTCTAAACAGGTCCGCTCTGGCCGTCGATCATCCCTCTGGGCTGCGTTGGCCCTTGGGCGCAATCCTCGACGTGCCGAGCACGCCTCCGCTTACGCCCTGCAGGCCGCCTTGCCCAGCGGGCGCTCGCCGGCCATATCGGACCTGTTTGGCAAGAGTTCGGCTCAAACAACGGTTCTGGAACTCTGGTGCGTCGATGCCGGCCCTGAGCTTGCCGAAGGGCCCTGCCCTCAATCCTGCAGGGCTGAGGTTAGGAGAAGGGGCCAACAGCCCATTCTCCTATGATGCACTCCGGCGTCAGCCACCGAAATGCCCTAACGGGGGTCCG
>CAYTWV010000277.1:0-2059 GCA_964442235.1 uncultured Myxococcales bacterium
CCAAAGGCCAACGCCGCTCACCGGGATGATCGATGGTTCAGGTGACCCTGTTTAGTCTTTGATGGCGATATTCATCTCTACCGGCACTTCCGACAAGCGGAAGAGCACCAGCACGGCGTTTTCGTGCAAGATGCGCTCGACGATGCCCAGGCCATGGTCAGGATGAATCATGGTGTCGCCTTCTTCGAAGCCCTTCTCGGGTGAGTAGAGCGGCGAGTAGCGGCTGTCCACGCCCTCGGTGGCTTCTCGCCAACGGCGGGTGATATCATTCTTCGAGATGGTCTTGGGAATCTCGTGCGTGTCGGACCAGCGCTGCTTGCGGCGGTCGCGCACGGCGAAGGCCTTCTGGAGCGTCTTGCGGCGCATCTCCAGGTCCGATTTCTCCGGGCGATATCCCACGGTGCCACGGCAAGTTCTGCAGGTCACCTGCAGGACTTCACCGGACTCCATAGCGGCCACATTGCCCCAAAGATTGAGGTTGCAGTTGGCGCACCAGAAGGGGACTTCATCACCGACTTTAATTTCCTTGTTTTCTGCCATAACTCACTCCACAAACAACCTAATTGTAAACTCGATCGTTTTCATGCAAACAGGACAAAAATCTCTATTTCGCTTAGAAAACATTTTGCAGTCACGCGCGGGCCGATAGAGGCCTTTGGCGACGTATCCAGCGCCCTCGAACGCGCCCACGACCGAGTCATAGGCGTCGTCATCGGGGGTAGGAACAGGGGTGTTGGGGCTGACCAGGTCTTTCCACTTGAGGGATTCGGGGCCATTCAGCATGGCGGTCACGTTGGGATCCCAGGGTTCAACTCCGGCGGGGTACATATCCGAGAGGGCGACTCCCGAGGAGTAGTATTCATCGCCCAGGCCAGCGAAAGCGTGGCCGAATTCATGGACCCAAACGTATTCGTCGTAGTCGTTATCGGAGATTCCGATGGAGAAGAAGTTGTAGATTCCTCCGCCGCCGTAGCGGGCGGTATTAGAGAGAACCAGCAGGAAGTCGTAGGGCACCAGGCCAGCCAGGTCGCGCAAGGGTTTGTTGGCGGGGGTGGTTAGATAACGTTCCGAGTCAAAGGTATTAAAGGTCAGCCCGGCAGGCGACTGAAGCAAACGTCCTTTTCGGGGTTCATCGGGGCCGGTTTCCCGGGCGGTGGGGATAACGCCTCGGATGGTGATGGAATCTCGATAGCGGTTGAACGGTTTGGTGGCCAGGATGACTTCGGCGAAGCGGTGCAGATCGGCCAGGGCTTTCTGTTGGTGGGCGGAGGTGTAGCCATCGGCGATGATCACCAGGTCCAGGCTTCTAGCCGGGGGATTTTTTCCTTGGGCCAAGGTCACCACGGTGACGTCGGGCAATTCGGCAGCGGGGCGGAGTTCCTGGTTGGGATTCAACGAAAGGGACCAGCTCGGGCTCCAGGTTCCCTGGCGTGTGCGAGTCAGGATCTGAAGCGTGGCGGGAGCCTTGGGCCTGGGGACTCGCAGGGTTTCGTGGTAGGTGGCCTTGCGAGTTTTGGCTTCGTCGGTGGTTTTCCATTCTCCGAACAGGGTGCAGAAGCCTTGAGCGAAGAGCAGGTTGCCCGATGTCTCGTCTCGCAGCTCCATTCGGTAGGCGCCAAAGTCGGGGAAGTCGGTCAGGTGGGTGGTGCTTCCAGACCAGTCTCCTTCCAGGATCATGGCATCCAGGGCGAAGGTTTCGGCGGAGGCATCTCCGCTGTGGAGGTAGTCGATACGCAGGGTCTGCACGTCGGTCCTGTCATTTACAGGGGAGGTAGACTGGGCCCAAACCGAAAGCGGGGTGGTAAGGAGACACCCGCATAGGGCGACGAAACCCAACGATGTCGTTGGCGCCAGTGGGACCAAGCTGTTCCTCCTCGCGGCCGGGAATGCGGCCAATGGAACATCTGTAGACGCGGGCGGAATGTACTCGACGTGCGTATGGAATTCAAGCTTGAGTTGGCTTTTTTCGCTGAGAAACGGGCTGGCGTCTTGGCGTGGGGGGTTTGCGCAGGTATAGTCGGCCGCAACAGGTTTGTGAATAGCTCAGGATTTAGACTCC
>CAYTWV010000277.1:2110-6402 GCA_964442235.1 uncultured Myxococcales bacterium
AGTCAGCCGCATGAGAGTGGCGAATCGACTTATGATTGGGGCGTTAGGGGCGGCGGTAGCGCTGGGGACCGGTTGCAATGAGCTTGCCAAGCGGCTTTACAACCCCAAGGTGAAGGTTCGTTGCCAGGTGATGGAGGGGCGGTGCAAATTTACCAACGAGGGTGACCCGGGGACCGCTTGTGTTCAGGTGGTGGTTAAGCGAGTCCTTAGTGGCGAGGCCATCCGTTCGCTGCCTGTTTGTTCGGGCGACATGAAGAGCAACGAGGTTCGATGGGTTTCGATTCCCTGGCAGGGGCCCGAGCCGTTGGGATTTTGTATGGGAGCCGACTTCAAGTTGGATTTTGCCAAGGAGTGTGAGGCGTCGGTCTTGGAGGAGGGTGCCTTTGAGATGCCGCAGTCGAAATAGCGTTCCGTATTGGGTTTTGCCCGTGGTGCTCGGGGCCTTGGGGCTCTGCAACTCGGGGTGTGCCAAGTCTGCGGGAACGGAAGCGGCGCTGGCGCTGAACGAAGGGGTGACGGCACTGGAATCGGGGCGATACCGAGAGGCTATGGCGGCGTGCATTCAGGCGGCGACACTAGAGCAGCAGAACCGGTCGGCGCGGATGTGTTGGCTGGCAGCGGCCATTTCGCAGGGGGACTGGCACTCGGCGGGAGAGGCGCTGGCCGCAGCGAGGTTAATCTGGCCCGATGACGAGTGGCTGCGGGCGGTTGCAGTGGAGATCTCGTATCGATTGACGGGCCAGGCTCAGGAGATGCCCGTCACGTCGCAGACCATGGCTTGGGCTTGTGCAACGGGTGCGTGCCTGTCGGCGCCGTTGGGCGAGGCGGGAGTCGAGGGGAGTTCGCTGACGGCATCGGCGTTGGTTCGCATGAAAGAGGGACTATGGGATGAAGCGGCAGCGCTGCTGGAGCCTGCCTGCAAAGAGGAGGGGGATTGCACGGATTTGCTGCTGATGGCCTGGGTCAAGCTGAACCATTTTGATCGTGTGGCAGAGTGGTTGCGCAAACGTCCGTGTGAGGGGGCGACGGTTCTGGCCAGCGGATTGAGGTCGTTTCTGCTGCCTGCGGAGGAGGGCTGTCCGGGGTCCAGTGTGGCGGGAAGTGCGGAGTGGGAGTCTTCGGAAGCGACGAGGATGATGGAGCGGGCGATGCTGCTTTCTGCGGGTCAATCCGATCGCCTGTCTGTGCTGGAATCGGTGTGTGCCTTGGAGCCGGGTTGGGCGATTCCGCAACTGCTGGCGGGCATGGAATTGTTACTCAGGGGAGAGACAAAACGGGCTCGGGTTTACCTGGACAGAGCATCGGAGGTGGCGCAGGAGCGGGGCTGGCCGTGGGTGCTTTTGTCGGTCTCGGAGTTGTTGGCTTCGGGACGGTTGGGGCGTTCGTACGAGTTGGCCGTTTCCGAGGGGATGCTGCCCGGAGGATGGAGCCAGTGGTTGGAGTCTCTCGTTCGGTGAAATTCAGAAAGGTCTTGACACAGGTCATCGAGATCCTCATAATCGTCGCTCTTTCCCGCCGGGCACCTGGCGTCTTTGGACCCGGTGGAACGACTTGAAGTAGAGGTATTACGATGTTGAAGACCATGGTTCAGGGCTGCAAGGCCAACCAGACTTACTGCAAAGCTCGCAAGAAGGCCATGCCGATCATGGAGTGCCTGGATTCGTACGTCACGGCCAACGCACTTCCCAACCGCCGCAGCGCTTGCCACCGCTGCATGCAGGGTCAGCGCACTCGCGTTGAGTATGCCAATTCATAACTCCGCCCGGGTTTAGACCCCGTCTCTCCAACCCAGTCTCTTTCCCCCGAGAAGATGGACGTGGATGTGAAAGACCTCTTGGCCGCCGTCTTTGTTGACGTTGGTGACCAAGCGGTATCCGGATTCGTCTACCCCTTCGGCCACGGCTGCCTTATGAGCAGCGTCCATGAGTTCTCCCATGGCTTCCCAGTCTTGCGGGGTGACGTCATTGACCGTGGGGATGTGCTTCTTGGGGACAATCAGCAGATGGACGGGTGCTTTGGGTGCGATGTCCCGAAAGACCAGAACATTGGGCGTTTCCAGCACGATATTGGCCGGGATTTCTTTGCGAATGATGCGGCAGAAAATGCAGGAGTTGCTCATGGATTCACCTTCTGCAAAAAGAGTGCGTAGTCCAGTTCATCGATTTGGCCATCGGTATCGCCGGGGCCATCGGGGCCGGCCAAATCGGCCAGTTCTTCATAGTTGGCGTTGGGAATGAAGTAGTTTTCGGTGCCTTCGCCATAAACGATGTCGGTCCCGTAGGCGAAGCTCAACTCTAACAGGTCTCGGCCATCGACCACGCCATTGGCATCCAGGTCCCCGGGGCTCAGGGGCACCAGACGCCGAATTTGTCTGCGCCTGGG
Organism: uncultured Myxococcales bacterium; assembly: GCA_964442235.1. Lineage (GTDB taxonomy): Bacteria > Myxococcota_A > UBA9042 > CAIXZC01 > CAIXZC01 > CAYTWV01. Next base: position 4,493 of record CAYTWV010000277.1, read on the forward strand.
GTCAAACTGGACGCGGCGAACGGGCTGCCCCACGGGAATGGAAATCTGAGCCAGAGTCCCTTCCACGGGCATGGAGAGTTCCTTAAGGCTGCCATCCTGCAACTCCACTCGAAGAGGCAGAGTCATGGAGGCCTCGGTGCCGGGCTCCTGGCGCACTTCGACGACCAGCGCCTGGGCGACGGCATCATAACCGGAGGCGACAAAAAGCCGGGCCGGCCCTTCGCCCATCATCCAGCGTTGATAGAAGGCGTCCAACGAGCGGCCGGAGACCTCCTCCATCACGTCGAAGAACTGCTCCACGCTGGCAAAGTTCCGGTGGTATCGCTCCATGAAGACCTGGATGGCCTGCAGCATCAGATCTTCGCCCAGTTCAGCTCGCAGGGCATCGGCCACGCAGGCCCCTTTCTGGTAGGCAATCTGATAGTAGTAGGGGCTGTTGTAGATGAAGGGGCTGACAAGAGCGGGCTCGACCTCGTGTTTGACCGTGTAGATGTAGGCGAGGCTGTTCGAATAGAAGGGCCAGCGGCTGGCGTAGGTCTTCTCGAAATAGAAGTTGGAGGAGAACTCTGCCATGCCCTCAGAGAGGAAAATGCTTCCCTGGTCGGCCATCTCCACCATGTTGCCCCACCACTGGTGGCCGATTTCGTGGGAGAAGAGTTGGGCCGACCCGTATTCTCCCTGGTCATCCTCAATGGAGAAGACGCCGGAATAACACATCACGGTAGAGAGCGGGCCAAAGCCCCCGCCAAAGCTGTTGGGCATCTGGACGGCGTCGAGTTTTTCCCACTGATAGGGCCAAAACCACTGGCTGTACTTGTCCAGCACGTCATCCATGATGGCCAGGATCTGGCCTGCGTAAGGCACATAGGACTTCTGGACCACGACGCTTGAGTTCCAAGCAGAGGGCGAGGTGATGCGCATGAACTTCGAGACGGCAAACGCATAGAGGCTGGTCATGTCTTTGTGCTGGAAGGTGAATGTTTTTACGCCGGCAAGAGCGTCATATTCGGTCAGCGTCAAGGTCCCGGTGCCGCCGGCTCCCTGCTGCTCAACTGCCGGTCCCTTGACCCGAATCACCATTTTTCCCGTGAAGACATCGTTGCCATCGTTTTTGACGGGCATAAAACGAGAGTGGGTGACATACCAGATCTCGCCCTTCAGGCGAACCGTGGGCAACATCGAATCGCCCATATCACGGGGCGCACCGCGGGTATGGATCGTCAGTTTGGCGGTCTGACCCAGTTCCAGTTCGGGGCTCAGCGTCACTTTCAGCGAGGCGCCGGTCTCCACAAAGGTCACCTGATGGGTGGAAGACTCCACCGAGACCAACTCTTCAAGGGTGAGAATCAGCGACAGTGTGCTGACCGGATAATCGACGGTGGTCAGTTCGTACTGGGTGACCACATCCAGTTCGCCGGCCACGTTAAGGTCCATGTCGACGACCGTGTCCACGGTCAAAAGGTCAAACCCGCTGGGCTTCACCAGATTGTATTCGGATTGCTCCGAACGCATGGCCAGGGTTCGTTGCGCATCGGCCCGAAGAGCCTGATCACGGTGAGCCCAGTCCCGAATCTCGGCGGGAACATCCCATTTCAACACTCTATCCAGGGGCGCGGGCACAAACGTGCGCACGTGAACCTTAGGCAGAGTTGTAGGCAGCCCTAAATCAAATCCCGCAGCCGAGAGGGAAGTCAGGGAGAGCACCAAAAAGGCCGAGAGGGCAAAAAGTCGTTTCATGGGCCTTACCTCTCTACCTTGACGTTGGCATTCAGCCAGTGCGCTTGAACCGAACTGCGATCGGGTCGGCGGACCAGGGTGGTCGCCGCATCAAAAATCAGCGGGCTGCGTCCCGGCTGAACAACTTTGAACGTCAGTTGGGCAACGGGGGTGGAATCATCCACGACCACACC
>CAYTWV010000278.1:0-6371 GCA_964442235.1 uncultured Myxococcales bacterium
TCGGGTCCCAGGGCCACTCCTTCGGTATGGGAGGAGTGCCAGGGACAGTCCACCAGGCACAAGTCCGCCAGGACCAGGCTCAGTTCCACCCCCACCTCTTTGATCGCCCTTAATGCGGACATGTTTCGGTTGATGCTGCGGGCCACTGTAACCACCTTGGCTCCGCACGAACGATGCCACATCATGGCCTGAACCGGTGTCTTCACCTCGGCAAGCGTTGAGACCCCGATTTCGATTCCATCCAGAAGCGGCGCTGCCCTCTCCGCAACGGCCAAATCGGAGAATACCACACGAACGCCGCGCACCTGCTCCGCAGCCCGTCTGGCTTCCTCAACCAAAGCCGAAAGATTGACCGGAAACCCGGGATAGTTGGCCAGCAAAGACAGACCCGCACCCCAACGCCCCAAACTGGCACCCAGACTCTCCATTTGGACCCGATACTCGGCTTGGCTCGCCCCTCCCCGCCAAGGTCGACCCGTCGGGGCTACCCATGGAGGCATCGCAGCGTACATGCGCTCGAAACGCCCCTGCCGTCGCTCCAACTCAAGCAGCAAACCAGGGTCATGGTTCCAGGGAAGCGAAAAGGTGACGCCCTCCGGAAGCCTTGGGGAACGCTGCGGGGAAAGGTGGGTGACGCTCGAATCCATTCGACTCGGTCTCCTGCTTCGTCCGATCTCGGTCGCCTGGGGCTGGCGAGGGAAGTCTAGGGAGGTTCCACCGCAGCGTCAACCATGGAGTCCCCTTTGCGAAGCGAATGGCCGGGCTGGCAGCTTGACAGGCACCCGCTTGGAACATAACCTTCGACCAACCGAAAGGACGAAACGACTCCATGGACTCAGGGCCGGATAGACCGCCAAAGGCTGGACAGAGAAAAGGCGACCCGGGTCAGCGCTCGGTCATTCCGAAGCAACACGATGACGGCTCCCCCCCCACGCCCGATGCGTTGGGCCGTGTCGAGGAACGATGGCACGCCCCCGCACTCTTCTCCGATTGGTTGGCACGACAGATGGCCGACCCTGCCAAGGGCATTTCTGCCGAGGTTTCCTTTCGCCCCGACGGCATCCTGGTCTTTCTTTACTCGGCTTCAGGAAGGAGAGTGCCCCTGTTCCTTGTGGTTGGCAAACGGGGTGCCAAAGGAGAGCCGTCACGATTCGGCACCCTGCTGATACCGGTCCCCTGTCCGGTGGAGCTTTCTCAGCAGCTTCTGACTCACACCCGGCAGAGGTTAGAAGAGGTCTTCCCCCAAGAGCCCCCCACATGGATGCGCCGACGGGCTCTGGGCGTGCAAAAGGTCGGTTGGGGCGCCACGTTCCTCGAGGAGTTCTGTTATGATCTCTTGCTCCCGGGCGTCACCCAATGGGGTCAGTGTCTCTTTCAGTCAGACCGTTTTGACCCCCGAAGTGGCCTGGAGCTGACGTTTTCCGGGGCTCCGGGCTTCCGGTTGAATCTGGTGCCATCCCACCTTCCCTCTGTGGGCACCTGGATGGGCCAATACGGCCCCTTCACGTTGACTTTGGCCGATCCCTCTTTGGCCAAACATCCCTTCGTCAACTATGTAGGGTACGCACTGAGCCTTTTGGTCCCACCCAAGGCCAAGATCCTTTCGTTTGATGAAAACGCCGGCGACTGGCTTCGGAATATCGGGGATCCCATCAGCCAGGACGCCTTTCTGATCAATGGTTTTCGCAGTTGTGAAGAGAACGCCAGGGCCCTATTTGGCTCCAAGGGACGGATCATCTGGGCCTGTAATCTTGACCGTGAATGCATGACGTATCCAGGTTGGCACACGGGCCCCACCGAAGGGACCAACCTGAACCTCTGGAACATCCAGACCAGTGCTGATTTCATCCGGACCACCCGATCCACGGACCTCCATGACGAGGAAGTCATCACAGCAGACGGTGAACGTGACGTTTCCCGCATCGCCGAGCAGGTCCTGGTTACATCCCCGGATCTTGTGGTAGTCCAGGGTGGTTGTATCAGTCAGCTCATGGGCGAAAACAGTCGGCGAAGCCTGGATGCTGCCTTGGTCCGCGCAGGGGCAGACACTCCAACGCTAGCCTTTGACGTCTCGTTGGAACATGACGGCGATTACCTGCAGTTGTGGGACGACCTGATTGACCAGACCAAACCCGAGTCCCCAACCGTTCGCCCAAACAGTATCAATCTGGTGGGGTATGGACATGAGCGGACGCCGGGCATCTCCGAGCTTCTGGAACTGCTTGGAGCTGTCGGCATCTCTGATGTTCAGTTGGTACTGCCCACCTTCGACATGGCCCAGATTCGCGGGTTTACCCAGGCCGCCGCCACTTTGATCTATCCCAGCCCCCACGTCATCCGCTCATTCTCCAGAGCCCGTCGTCACTGTGTGACCAACCTGCTTTTCCCTGCCGCTCCTTGGGGGGTGGCAGGAACAATAAGCTGGCTGAACACCGTGCTGGAATCGGTGGGACGCCCACCCCTGACGGCCTCTCTGCAGCAAGAACTGACTCAACGATTCCTGCCCGCTTCCTGGGCAAAACTTCTGCTTGAGCCAACAGACGACCACCTGGGATTTATCAGTTCTGCCGCATACGCCAAACAAGACGGTTCGGAAGTTCGGCATGGCGTTCCGATCCCCTCTCTGCTGGCCGAAATGGGATTCGCTTTGGATCTGGTGCTTCTGCCACCCAGGCAGGGCTACGCCATGAGACTTCCCGAAGACGTCTATGCCCGTTGGGGAATCCAAGAGGACGGACAAAGCCGAAATCAGTTGATCGTGGGCCAGCCCGGGGAAACCCTTGGAGAACTGGTTCGAAGAGCCAGACCCAGCGCATTCTACACCGAATGGGAGGGGGACGAACGGCTGCTGCGTCAAGGCAAATACGGCTTCTCGTTCTCGGACCTGCGCATGGGCCTGGCTGGAGCTGCACACAACCTCGCTCAGCTACGGCGGCTGGCTCGTTTGCCCTTCTCGGCACGCTATGCCCTCTATTGCAGCGAGCGCCCCCCGCATGGCTGAAACCCCCAACACCTCCTTTGGGACCATGGACGAAGCTGGCAGAGTCGGCGGCCGCTGGTGCGACATGGGGTTGGCGGCCGATTGGTTGGCCGGGCGCCTGGCCAATCGGGGCCAAGGACTCACGGTCAACGTGGTCTTTCGCCCGGATCGCAGCATCCCCTTTCACTATCCTCGCAACAATCAGCGAACTCCCATCTTCCTGCTTGTGGGCACCACTCGGTCCGCCCCGGCCACGAACACCCGGTTCGGCGCCCTGGTCGCACCCCCTGAGGTCCCCGGCCCCCTGGCCCAGGCGCTCGTTGCGCACACGGCAGCTTCCCTTGCCGCTGTCTTCCCGCAATCCATTCCCGCATGGCTGCAGCGTCGTGCGGAACCGCTCAACCAAATCCTTTGGGGAGGCGGCTCCTTTCTGGCCAACCACTTCGCCAACGTGCTTCTGCCCGGCGTAACCCGCTGGAAAGACTGCCTCTTTGCTTCCGAAGAGTATTCCTTTGAAGAGGGGCTGGAACTGGTCTGTTCAGGCGAGCCCGACTTGCGAATGTTCATTCAGCCACTGGCTCCAAATCCACCGCCACACGTCGTTGGCCGATACGGCCCGCTGGTGCTTTCCGTCCCCCAGCCCGGATGGCTTCGGCATCCTTTGGCCAACTTCGTGGGTTATTTGCTCTCGCTGGCAGTGCCCGATGGCGCCGTCTTGACTCAATGTGATGACACCGACTCCGACTGGGACCGGAACCTGGATGCGTCCCTTACGGAAGATGCCTTTTTGCTCTCCACGTTCTTCTCTTGTGACGAGATCGCCAGAGCGCTTTGTGCCTCGGATTGCAACGCCGCTACGATCACCAACATGGCCCGAGATTGCGCCTCCTGCCTTCACCACACCACGGGCCCCGTAGAACACACACGGCTGGACCTGTGGCACATTCCCTCCTCTCGGAAGTACCTGGACTCGTTTCACGTCACCGACCTGTCCGACGTGGAAGCGCTCTCCTGCGGTGCGGAACCCAAAGTGGCGGATCTGGTGAACCAGGCGATTTTGGCCAAAGCGGACGTGATTCTGGTGCAAGGCGGCTGTGCCGGTTTGTTGATGGGTGACGACGTAGCCCAGGCCATGCGCAACGCGGTAATTGACCACCCCGGCCCCTTTCTGGCGGTCAACATGGAAAGCTGCCTGAACCAGCAGACCAATGACTATGCACGGTTCTGGGACCACTTGGTGGGACACTGGGCAAGCAGAAGTGGCCCCATCCGCCCTCGAACGGTCAATCTGGTTGGCTACGGCGACTGGAAAGCGACTCCCGTTCAGGAGTTGGTCGCGCTGCTCTCCCAGTTCGGCATCCATGAGGTCTGTTGCCTTCTGCCTTCTTTCAGGATGCAGTCTTTAGCTGAATTCACCTCGGCAGAACTGACCCTGGTTTACCCCAGTCCCCACGTCAGGATTTCTTTTGAGCAAGCCAGGAAACACTGCAGAGGCAAGGTGATGGAAATCCCGGCCCCATGGGGAGTGGCCGGCACACTCTCCTGGCTCAACTCCGTGTTAGGCGCGCTGGACCTTCCCGTGCTTGACCCGATGGCACAAGAGGCCCTGGTCCAACGATATGTGCCGCAGAATTGGAAGGGGCTGACTCGGGAAGAGGGACAGAGTCTCGTCGCCTTTGTGGCGTCCGCTGCCTACGCCTCCACGCCCGAGGCCCCGGTGCGCCACGGTGCCCACCTGCCTGCCCTGTTCCATGAACTGGGATTCGCTCTTGAACTGGCACTCCTACCCCCTAGCAAGGGTCGTGAAAGACGTCTGTCGCGACTTGCACTGGCTCGCTGGGGCCTGAACAACGGTGCCAGCACCACTAGGCCTCTCTCTGGCCTGCCCCAAGAGACCCTGGACCAACTGCTTTCCAGGCTGAAGGCGTCCGTCGTCTACTCCGAGTGGGAGGGCGACGAACGCGTTCTTCGATCAGGCAGAGTCCCTTTGTCCATCTCCGACCTGGAAATGGGCCTGGCCGGGGCCGTCAGGAATCGTTCCCGGTTGCAGACACTTACGTCACTGCCCTTCTCCCGGTCATACCGCCCATACATGTGCGAGGAGATCCCCCATGGCTGACAAACTCACCACTGTTCCGACGTTTCTCGACGGGGTGTTCCTTCTGGCCAACGGGATTGCGGACCTGGCCCTGGTGCTAGACAGCCCCAACTGCGGCGAGGAGAAGATCAGCAAAGCGGGCATCCGCCAAGATCTGTTCACATCCTTGAACATGCCGGGCATGACCAATCGAAACCAGTTCACCAACCTGGGTTTCCCGGACATGACGCTGGGAACCGAGCCCAAAGTCCTCCACACCATCCGCCGAACCAACGAATCGCTCAATCCCGCTGCGATTATGATTACCGCAGGAAGTCCCATTCAGTTGACCGGCGAATATCATGAGATGGCGGCCCGACAAATGAGCCTCGAACTGGGCAAGCCGGTCTTCTCTTTTGCATCCAACGCACTCTCCGGGGACTTCCTGGACGGGTTTTCCGACGCATTATCAGCCCTGGTACGCTCGATGCCGACTTCGGCAGAACCGGTAATCCCCGGAAGTGTTGCCGTGGTGGGAATGCCCTATTTTCGCAATGAAATGGATTGCTTCGGCAACGTGCGCGAGTTGGAGCGGATTTTGACGGAACTGGGCCTGCAGTGCCTGGTCATCATGCCGTGCGGTCGCGACTATCACGACTATCAGGTGTTGGCCCGGGCCGAATTCCTGATCGGACTGCCTTATGGCCAGCAAGCTGCGGAACTGGCAGCAGAAAAGTGGGGCAAGCCGCTGCTGCAATTGCCACTTCCCGTGGGTTTGCACGGAACGGGCGAATGGCTTCGGCAAGTGGCCGAGTTTACCGGGCACCAGGAAGCCGTCGAGGAGTTGATTGACTCTCATCTGAAACGAACGGTCCCGTTGCTCAAGCGAGTCGTCCGCACGATGTTTGCCGGCAAACGATGCCTGATAGCCTGTGAACCTCATCTGGCCTCGGTGCTTCTGCCCTTCCTGGCCGAGTTTGGCATTGGAGTCGAACATGTGCTGCTGCGCACCCGCAGTACCTCCCGGGTAACCGACGTAACTCCTTCTTTGCTGGCTTCCATGCCCGAGGTTCTGGTCACCTACGACACAACCCTGCCTGACCTAGAGGACTTGTGGCGCCCCCGAATTGAGTCCGGTGCCTCGTTTGTGATCGGAAGCACCCTAGAGCGAGCCGCCGTAGCCGGGCTGCCAATTCCCTTCCTGGAACTGGACTTCCCCTCTTATGTGCGCCACTCACTCTGTGAATCGGCCTGGATGGGGTACAAAGGCACTCTCTGGCTGGCCGACCGCCTGTATAACATGCTTTCCGAACG
>CAYTWV010000279.1:0-931 GCA_964442235.1 uncultured Myxococcales bacterium
GGGCAAGTGTCCTGCCTGGGATGCCCGGCCGGGAGGTACAGTGAGGTCTTTGGCTCTACGGCCCTGAGTTCCTGCCTCTACTGTCCCAAGGGCACGTTCAATCCTTACACAGGCAACGACTTTTGTACGGAGTGTCAGCCCGGATTTTGGAACGACCAGACAGGCTCCACCAGTGTGGACGCGTGTAGGCCCTGTCCCGCAGGCACTTTTGGACCGGGTTACTCCCTGCCAACTGTTGACTGGTGCCTGCGCTGCCCCGCCGGAACCGCTAGCCCCGCACCTGGAGCGGGGGGCATCGAATCGTGTGCTGCGTGCGAGCCTGGCACATATGCCGACGACATGGGCAATGTGTCATGCTCGCCGTGCCCCGTCGGCACCGATGCGCAGATGGCCGGGTCCGTCGAGTGCCACCTCTGTGTGGAGGGGCATTTCGCTGCTACCGAAGGGACCCCAAGTTGTCCGGCCTGTGAGCCGGGGACCTACGGTTCGGAGGTGGGTCTGGTTCAGTGTTCTTCTTGTCTGCCCGGGACTTATGCCGACCAGCCGGGAAGCCTGTCGTGTCTTAGCTGTCAGCCGGGGTACCAGTCGCAAGGCGGTGCCGCAGCGTGCACGGCAATCTGCGGAGACGGTCTGGTCCTTTCAGGCGAAGTGTGCGACGACGGCAACACAGACCCTGCGGACGGATGTGATGGGTGTGTGGCCGAGGGCCTGGGGTGGCATTGCCCCGTTGCGGGCCAGCCTTGCATCCGGACCTGTGTAATTGGTGGGCTGGAGTTTATGCCCGGAGCGGCGAATCCCTCGAATCCCTGTCAGGGCTGTAATCCAGCACAAAGCCAGTGGGCATGGACCAATCTTCTGGAGAACACACCCTGTGTAAGCGATGGCTTGGTTTGCACCAAGGACGCATGTGATGCGGGCGGCAGTTGCACCC
>CAYTWV010000279.1:941-6351 GCA_964442235.1 uncultured Myxococcales bacterium
TTTTGCTTGCCATGCATCAGATGCTCGTGGAGCGCGGGCTTTGCCTGCGACAGCGACGAACTCCCCTGTACGCAGGATGTGTGCGATGGCCAAGGCTTCTGCAAACATCCGCTGCTCACGGGCTGCCTCATCCAAGGAAACTGCGTGGCCGCTGACGCGCAGGATCCAACTGCGGAATGCAGAGTGTGCGACCCGGCGCGTGCCACCACCACTTTCAGCGACAAGGCCAAGGGGGTGCCCTGCTCCAGTGACGGAATGCCCTGGACCATGGACGTATGCGACACCGGAGAGTGCTCCCACGCCAACACGGGCGAGTGTGTGATCGCTGGAACTCACTGGGCCGGCGGTGCCTCGCACCCGACCAATCCTTGTCAGTGGTGTGACGCTGCAAGTTCTCAGAGCGACTGGACCAATCGCTCACAAGGATTCCCATGCACCAGCGACGGGCTGGCCTGCACCTCCGACGTGTGTGGCGGAAATGGTGTGTGCGGACACACGCTATTTGCGGGCTGCCTCATCAGCGGCGCTTGTGTGGTCGCCGGCGACGACTCGCCTGCCACTGAGTGCCTCGCATGTGACCCCGCTCAAGATGCGTTCGACTACACCCCCAAAGCGGCAGGAACGCAGTGTGTCGAGGACGGTCTTCTGGGCACCATGGATGTTTGCGACGGCTGGGGGCTTTGTACCCACACCCAGACGGATAGCTGTGTGGTGGATGGCGTGCTTTTTGCTGGCGGTGCTTCCAATCCGGAAAACGTGTGCCTGGTCTGCGATTCGGCGGCGGATCCGGAAGGGTGGACCCCCAGGAGTCAAGGCTTCAAGTGTGGCAGTGACGGCCTGGAGTGCACAAGCGACGTGTGCGACGGGGTCGGCTTCTGCGTGCACCCAACCTACAAGGGCTGCCTGATCGACAACGTCTGCCTTGGTGATGGGGCGCCGAACCCATCCAACATTTGCCTCGAATGTCAGGCCGCACTGGACAACTCCAATTGGAGTCCGGTGGAGCAGGGGGTCACCTGCGGGGACGACGGGGATTCCAGTACCGTCGACGTGTGTGATGGAGCGGGGCTATGCACCCATAACGTCCAAGAGTTCTGCGTCATCGGGGGAATCACCTATGAGGCCCTGGCCGTGAACCCTGACAACAGTTGTGAACTGTGTGATGGAACCGTCGCTCCCTTCGCCTGGACACTGAGGTCTGAGGGTGAGTCGTGCGAGGATGAAGGAAACGCATGCACGCTGGATGTGTGCGATGGCTTTGGGGCTTGCCAGCACCAGTTGGCGCCCGTCTCCGCGTGTGAGGACAAGAACGCCTGCACGGATGACTGGTGCGATGCGATGTTGGGCTGCGTACATGGCGCCAATGCTGACCCGTGCGACGATGGCAACTTGTGCACCGACGGTGACGCCTGCGCCGACGGCACCTGTCAGGGCGGGACCACATCGACATGCAACGACGGTCTCCTCTGCACGGTGGACTCTTGCCAGCCAGAGGTGGGCTGCATCTTCACGCCACTGGTCGACAGCGATGCCGACGGGATCTGCGACGCCCTGGACAACTGCCCCGAAATCCCGAATCAGGACCAGGCAGACGAGGACTTTAATGGCGTTGGCGACCTGTGTGAGCCAGCTCCGGAGCCCAACCCGGAGTCGGTCGACGACGTGATAACACAGGACCTCTCGGACGGCGATTTGGCGGTGCAGGATCTCTTTGCCGAAGATCTGGCCGAGCCAGACCAGAACCCCGCAGACCTGGCCACGCCCGACCAGGCCACACAGGATACTTCGGACCCGGATGCGGTGCTTCCCGACCTGGCTTCGCCCGACCAATCCTCGCCCGACCAATCCTCGCCCGACTTGGCGCTGCCGGATTTGGGGAATCCCGATGCCGTCGAGCCCGACGCAGTGCAGCCCGATTCTATCGAACCAGATGTTTTGGCCCCGGATCTTTCCAAAAGCGACCTTTCACAGGTCGATGGCTGGGCGCACGATGTCTCGTCGGACGCCCAATCCGACGACACCCTCGAGGCAGATTCCGGGGGCGAGAAGCCTACATCTCCGGGTGGCGGCGGAAGTTGCGCTGCCGGTGGCGCTGACCCATCGTCGCCGTCGATAGGGGCGATTCTGCTCCTGTTGGCCGTTGCATTGGCTCTGTGGTTCCGAAAGCGGTAGGGCCTGCACGTTCTTTCCCGTGGGTTTGCGGCTCTCTTGAGCCGTTCTGGCCCTGATTCCGGCTACTCGTACATCACCTGCAAATTGCGGGCGCTGCCCACAAACAGCTCGACCTGTTGCTGGCCCATGGGAATGACATCCCGGGTGTAACGGGTGATTCGGCTGCACTTCATCATCCAGACTCCATCACACGACAGGTAATAGAGCCGCTGAAAGAGGCTGTAGTCGATTTCTACCTGACCTTGGGAGTCGGGTACATCACATACAATGGCGGCGGAGAGTGGGTTGGGGTCGTGAGAGCCGGTAGCCAGGTAAATCTGGACTCTAGAGCCTGGATCGGCGGGAACCCAAGATACGACGGCGGTCTTGTCGGGCCGAACCGACACCACCTGATTGGGCACGTCCAGCGGGGCCACACCCTGGGTCTCAAACGAGAGTGGGGGCAAATCTCCGCCCGAAGTGGTTGCCGTAATCAGGTCCCCCTGGTCAAACAGGTCGTTGGGGTCGGTTGCGGCCACCAAATAACGGCCCATGGCGTCGGGAGTCATGGAGACGGCCTGTTTCAGTCCCTGAATCTGTATGGTGCCTGCGTTGAAGAATGCGGGTAAAGGTTCACAATGCCCGTGGGAGAATTCGCCGTTGGGAAGCCCTGGATCGGCGACACAAACCTCGTCTTCGTCGCACCATCGTTTGGTCTCGTTGTCTTCATAACACTCCATGCCCTTGTCCAGGCAAAGGCACTGTCCCAGGCACCAGTCTGCCATCAATCCCGAGTCATAAAGAGTGCAGTCTCCCACGGTCTCTTTGGGGGTCAGAAATTGCAGCGTGTCGGGCAGGGCTCTCTGGTAACTTGGGCCGGTGGCAAAATGGGCGCGAATTCCGCCATTCCACTGGGTCTTCAGGTACCACTGGTCGCAGACGTCGTTCCACTCGATGGCCGAAATCCATCCCCAGACCGTCGGGCCTGGAATCGTGGTGTCGCCGCTCACGTCGGAATCCGTGTCAGGTTTCATGTCCGTGGGCTGCAAATCCGGTTGATGGGTATCGACGGGGTGGGTATCCGTAAGTTGGGTATCCGTAGGCACATCGATGCGCAGATCCGTGCGCAGGTCGGCGGGTGGGGTGTCGGTCTGGGCCACATCCTGGATGCCAAGGTCCACAGCCTCAGTGGACGACTGGCCGCATGAGGGAGTTGCGATGAGAATCGCCAACCCTGATACGGCAAGAAGGAATCTGTTCATCACAGCATTCATGGTTCCAACACCTCTTGTAGGTTCATCAGAAAAGGCCGAATTTGCTTGATTTTCAGTTTGCCCGAGGGCTTTGCAACCTTGAATTCCAGGTCCAGAAGCACCTGTTCCCTGGGATAGTCGCCCAACTCCAGGGGGAAGTGCTGTTCGATGACGGCCATGAGGGCCCCCAACTCTTCCAGCAGTGCGTCCGACATGACGGGCACGCCGGGCTGGGCCAGGGTCGAACTGCGAACTCGAACAATATAGCTGACCTGGCCCTCGGTCATTTCCAGATGGACCAGTTCCGGGACAATCGCTGGGTCATTGCTGACCACCGACTGGTCGCCCAACTGAGAGTTGATCAAATACCGTGTATCACTGGGGTCTGCTGGGTTGCCGGTGAAGGCCACGCCGTTGGCAGCCTCGTCGGGAAAGCCCAACGAAACCAGTATCGCCATGCCCGCCTGGGTTTGGGGAACTTGATACCAGTCCCGCTCGTCCCACGCCCGGTCGTTGTAGAGGCTGGCCCACACCTTCTTCAGGCCCCGTTCGATGCTGCGTTCGTCGGGCTGGGCAGGATTACACAGGCTGCATCGGCCTGGTCTGCCACACAAACGGTGGTGGAGTCATAAAGCCCTGCCCCCGAAAATTCCAGGCCATCTTCCACATTCGAGGAGCTACGAAAACGAACGGGCACCGTCGGGCCACCAAATACCTGAACGATTCGGTCGCCCAACAGGGCCACCAGTTCGGGATCCACCGCCGCCTCTTTGATGCGGTCGCGAAGTGCCTCTAACATCAGATGGCGCAGCACCGGGTCCAGTGCCATCTCGGGATCCGAGGCCAATTCGCCCACAACTTGCCGCAACGTCAGCGTTGCCCCCTGGGGATCACGGGGGTCCACCATGGTGGTTTGGTCCATGAATGCCTCGAACCAGGCGAAAGGGATGCCGAAGGCCGGCACTTGGTAGGTGGGGTCCAGAAAATCGTAAAGTTTGGCCAGGTTGGCGGTTTTGCCTCCAAATCGGTTGACCAGCGGGACATCCTGGTTACTCAGGTCCATCTCAAGCACGTTGTCCAGTGTTTGGTATTGTTTATCCACAGCGGGGATGTCGGAGAGCAAAGGGCGGTGTGTTTGCCACCAGGCTTCGGCCTCCTGAAGTGTGGCTTCCGTCAGCAAATAGCTGTCCGGTGCGCCGTCGGCACCCTGGTTGACTTGAAGTCTGACCAGTTTTCCGGACCAGGGATTCAGCGCATCCAGGGCATCCTTCACAAATAGATTCGGGGTCCCTCGTCGGCCCATACGGACGTTGACGTGACTCAGTTCCCATTGGCGGCCGCCGGTGATGACCCCGGCCACCACCGATTCGATGTCAAAGGGGACCGAGTCAATGACCACGATGTCCCGGTATCCAATCAGCCCGGCCTCGGCGGCCAAATCGAACTGGTCCAGCGTGAACAGGCGCATCGTGCCGTAGTTGATGCCGGCCGTGTAGACCTCCACTTCCACATCGTTCTGGGCGGGGTACCAGATGGGGAATCCAGGGTCAATCCAGGCCTTGGCCTTTTTGGGTCCCATGGCGTCAAAGGGCTCGAAGGTGAAGACCAGTGGCCCCGCCGTGACAATCTCCGAAAGCTGCTCGTAAACCTTGCGAACCTCTACGGGCTCCAATTGTTCGGAGAGTTTGGCGGCCGTATAGATCGTGAACCCGTAAAGGGTCCCCTGTTTCGGGTCATTGATTTGAATCAAGTTGCCGGCGAAGTACTTGCGGGTGGCACGGGTGGTCACCAACTCTCCGTAGGCTTTTAGGGTCAGTCCGGGGAAAAAGAGCGTGGACAGAAACTCCATGTGGACGGGAAACCGTGCCGCATTCTGCACCAGCGGTGGGATCATGTCGCCCAGATCGACGGCGGGAACCATGTATTTGGTGGCTCTTTCCCAGAATTGAACCCCGGTTGGGCCGATGGAGATGGCGTTGAATGCCTCTGCGGTGGGCACGGAATGA
>CAYTWV010000280.1:0-6344 GCA_964442235.1 uncultured Myxococcales bacterium
GGTTGGGGGGACGGAGTGTACTAATCAGTGCCACGACCGTGAGGGAGTGGGCAACAGCACCCCGTGGCACAAGCGCGCCCACTCCCTTACGGTCGTGGCACAGATACGCCAGGGGCCCCAAACCGCACGGCGCCAACCGGGGTCAATTCGCACTAGTAGTTGGCTTCTTCGTCCCAGCAGTATCCGTAATACTGTTCCAGGTAGTCGGGCAGGTCCGAGTTGTCTTGCAGAATGACATGGTTGATTTCGCCGGCGGGCAGGTCTCGCAAGTCATGGACCTTCACGGCGCCACGAGAGATGGAGTAGATGAAGTCGTCCATGAACACGCCCCGGCGAACCTGAACTCGATCGTTCAGGATCCAGCTCATGTCGTACCAGCAGTATTCGTTGTTGGGTTCAGGCAGTTCCCCCAGCAGATCCGAGTGACTGATGGTGCCAAAGGGGGTGACGCCCGTTTCGATGTCCACGTGCAGTAACTGCAGGAAGTTCGTGTAGGACGAGCCGCCGGATTCGCTCCAGTCATAGCCCGAAATGGGGATGGCGAGCATCTGTTTGGAGGCAAAGTAGACAAAGGCGTGGTGGTCCCACATGGCATCACTCCACATGTAGGATTCCCAGCCGTCGTCTTCGCCCAGGGTCGTTTTGGCCACCTGGGTGGGATTGGCCGGATCCGAGACATCGAAGATTTGGAATGAGACACCGAAAGTATTGCCCTCCTCGTCGCCGTCACGGCCGATGGTCAGCAGGTGGGTCTCATCCATGGGGTGGATGTAAGAAGAGAAGCCCGGGATCTTCAGCTCGCCGGAGACCAGAGGTTGGGTCGCATCGGACAGGTCGATCACGTAGAGGGGGTCGGTCTGCCGGAAGGTGACCATGTAGCCCTGGGGACCCACAAAGCGCACGGACTGGATGGTCTCGCCCGCACCCAGGCCGCCAACTTGACCCACTTGGGCAAGCAGGGTTTCCTGCTGTTCCAGCACGGTGACGTAACTCTCGGACTTGTTCTCATCGTCCCACCAGCCCCAGTCGGGACGGGTGGTAGCCACGCGCAGCTTGCCTTCGAATTCGTCCATGGAGAACTGGTTCAGGACGTATCCCGGGGCCGTGCCCGAGGCCTGATAGACGGCCACTCCGGACTGCTGATCGAAGGTGAACTTGTGAATCTGGGTCAAAATCTCGGGCTGTTGGTCGTCGTCCTCGGACCACATCCACCACCAGGACCAGTTTGTCGCAGCCACATACAGAGCTTGTGTCGAGACATACAGGGTGCCCCAATCCCCAAGGACGCTGCTTCCCTGCACCGGGGTTTCGCCCGTGATGTCAGCGGTGACGGCCGTGATCAAGCCGGTTCCCGAGAAGGCCGAGGGATAATAGAGGGCGGTGCAGGCCGTCATAGAGGCAGAACTGGCCTCGTTGATCAACCCGTCGGTACCCAGTTTGAAGTAGCTGGGAAGCACGTCAGAAAGGGTCAGAGCATCGATGTACTCCTGGTTCTTTTGCGCCAGGGCATGGAAGGCCTGGTTGATTACGTCGTCGCTGGCGCCCCACAGATCTTCTTGTGGCCAGTAGCTGATGCCCTGATTCCAGATATAGCCCCAGTCCTGCTGGACCAGATAGAGTTTGTTGGCGATGCGGCGGCTGTCCAGCATGGTGCCCTCGAACAGGGTTTCATCAATGATGACAGGCGCTTCGGGTGTGGTGACGTCGATGACCGTGACCAGCGTCATAGGCTCGTAACGGTAATACCCGTATTCGTAATAGGGTCCCTCGGGCTCTTGCGTCTGTTGGGTCTCAAACTGCTGCCTGTTCACATAAGAGAGCGCTACCACGCGGGTCTCGGTGCGGAAGAACCCACTGATGTCGGCCTTGAGGGTCACGCGGCCCATCTCGTGCATCTGGTCTGCCGGCCAGGCATCCAGCACGACAAGGTCCTTGCCCGACAACACAAACATCAGATTGCCGTCGGTCTTGACCAGGTCCGCTTCGTCAACGCCCACCACCTGGACGTTGGTTTCAGAGTACTCGCCCGCTGCCTCATTCTCCGAGCCCCCTTTGTCTTCCGACGGGGCCGCAGCGTCCATGGAAGCCGAAACGTCCGAGCCCTCCATATATCCGTCCCGATAGAGACCGTTCTCGCCGTAATACTTCAGGTAGTACTTTCGTTGTTCTTCCAGGCGCAGCAGCATTCAGGTGGTCAGCATCTGCTTGAATGACACCAGCGCAGAGTCACAATCCACGGCGACCTGCAACGCTGCGGTCTGTTTCTCCCACGTCATGTTCTCCGTGTCGATGAGCGCCATGGAGGGGGTCTTTTGGGTGGGTTCGGCGCAGGCGGTCACCAGTGCTACCGTTCCCATCAAGGTACAGGACATCCATCTGGCAAGCTTCGTTCTCATGGTCTCCTCCATATGGGGCGGCCGGTCACGTCCGGCATGTTTCCACAGTCGGACTGATATCTAGCAGGTTCCGTGCCAACACCTGCCGGGCGCCATTCAGGCCCGCAGCGGGGCCGGGGGAGACCTTTTTGCCGTGACCCCGCCTTCCGAGTGTAACTGGAGTGCGCAATGTGTAGAAAATATCAACATAATGCGCCGGGCCAGGTCTCTGGCTGGAATAATACCAAGCCGTCCCGCAACTCAAACTGATGTTTTGACAGTCTGTGCCATGTTTTGGTAGCCTAACGCCCTGGTCGGCGAGGCTGCCGGTCCGAAATGGGGTGCGGGCATGAGAAACGTGTGGGGTATGTGTTTGGCGTTGGGGCTTTTGGGGGCGTGTTCGTCCGACGACGCGAAGAGCGAGGATGTGAAGGCAGGCAGTGATGTGGGCACCGACGTCAGGGCCGACTTGACGGTTCCGGACGTGGTCTCGGACCTGCAACCCGAGGACGTGGCCACGGCCGACCTGCCCTGGGAGCAACTGCCCACGCTGCCAAAGGACAAGACGTTCACGACCCGGTATGTGGCCGGTGCGGCCCAGAAGGTCCTAAATCCCGATCACAATGTCTTCCTGGGCGGTTTTGGGTTGTGCCAGGGCAAACCCGAGATGTGTCGCTATTCCGAGGGGATTCACGATGACCTGCACATTTCGGCGCTGGCGTTGGGCGACACGCAGAACGGCGAGGTCGTCATTCTGGTGGGGTCCGATTCGGTAGGGTTGCTCCTTTATGACCAGCGCTTGATTCATCAGGCAGCGCAGCAGGCGTTTTGGGAGCGGCTGGGCATTCGATTCCAGGGAGAGCGGCTTGTAGTCAGCAGTTCGCATAGGCACCACGCACCGGATCTGGTGGGGTTGTACGGCACCATGCTGGGCAATGAGCGGGAAGAAGAGGCCTATGTGAAGGAGTTCCGCAAGACGGTGGTGGAGGTGGCGCTGGAAGCATACGGAAACCTCCAGGATGCACAATTGGACTGGGGTGTTGGTTCGGCGCCGACCACGTCGCTGGACACCTGCGCCGAGGACCAGGCGGTCTGGACGCTGCGGGCCCGGACGCCTGACGGTGGGGCCATCGGCACGATGACTCGTTGGGCCTCACACCCGACGACATACTGGGATCAGAACAACGCCATATCGGCGGACTTCGTTGGGCCTTTCCGGAAGCGAATGGAAGAGACGTACGGCGGCGTGGCCCTGTTTATCAATGGTCCTGAAGGTTCCATCTATGCCGTAAAGCCCGAGGGGTGCAACGAGGCCGATCCCTTCCCCGAGGGATGGCAAGACCCGGATTTGACGGCTGAAGACCACTCGAAAGTGGCCTGCATCGGATTCAATTTGGCGGATCAGGTGTTGAAGTCCTTGGAAGCGGGGGCCGCAAAGCCCGTGGGTGAAGCGGGCATTATCTTCCGCCACTCGGTGTTCCAGTATCATCCGACAAGTCTGCTGCTGATGATGGTTGTGGATACACCCTCGGTTCCGGGGGATGGCATCGACGTGAAGGATCCGGCGTCGCTGTGGGACGCAGAGTTTTCGTGGGTTACCGTGGGTGAGTTGAATTACGTGACCACCCCGGGTGAGCCCACGCCCTGTTTTGCGAAACATGCGGTGGCGACCCTTGAGGCGTCTGGTTTCAAGAACGTGGTGGTCCTTGGTATCGCCCAGGACTGGATGGGTTATCTTCTGGCCGAAGAGCAGTTCAAGGATCCGGCGCTGGATTACCAGGCGCTGATTTCCCCGGGCGAGACCGTGGAACCCGCATTTCTGGCCGCTCTGGCCAAGCTGGCCGCTCCGTAGTCACACGGTACTTGCCACACAGTTCTCCTGATGCAACCATGGAATCTTGACGCGACGACGTTGGGGGACGAATGAGCAGCATCTGGCGGACGGTAGTGGGCAGGCTTGGCGCACCTGCAATTCGGCACCTGATGCGACTGTATCCACCGTTCCTGGGTGCGGGAATCCGCATCACCCGGGTGGACTCCGATTTCAGCGCCATCGACGTGGAGATGCCGCTGACCCCCCTGAACCGAAACTACGTCGGTACTCACTTTGGCGGGTCGCTCTATTCTATGTGTGACCCGTTCTTCATGCTGATGATTATGGAGAATCTGGGCAAAGAGTACATCGTCTGGGATAAGTCGGCGACCATCGATTTTCTGAGGCCCGGAAAGGGCACGGTCACCGCACAGTTCCGGGTCTCGTGGGAACAACTGAGTCAAATCCGGGCAGAGGTGGAAGCCAACGGCCGATGCCGTCCGGAGTTTCAAGTTGTGGTGATGGATTCAAAGGGCCAGGAGGTGGCCCGCATCAGGAAGACCCTATCGGTCAAACGAAAGGGCTAGCCGCCGCAAGACGGGGCGCCTTCGGCCGGAGCGCCGGTCGGAGGAGGGGTGCCCTGGAGCGGAGTCTTGCAGCCGTTCAGTTCCGGATTGGCGTCGCAAATCCCTTTCTGAACACCCGCCGGATCAATGCCGGGGAAGGTGGTCTTGTTGTTGATCAACCAGGTGGGGCTGGCGTTCATGCCCAGGCTGGCAGACAACTTGGCCTCTTCGGTCAGCATGGCTTTGCCTTCGGCGGTGACACAGGTCTCGATCTTGGCCTTGTCCATGCCCGAATCCGCCAGGCACTTGGCCCAATCGGTGGTCTGCATGCTCACGCAGCGGCACCAGATATAGTCCATGTACTTATAGTTTTCAGGGTAATTCTTCTTTACGCAAAGCTGGCGCATGCTCTCTTCGACTTCCACTTCGCCATGCAGGGCCTCGAAGCCGGTGGGGGTCTGGGTCACGATGAAGTGAACGTCGAATTTGATCTCGGTCCCGAAGGCCTTGAGGACGTCCTTCATGGCATTCATGGCCCGGACGCCGAAGGGGCAGTGGGTCATGACGAAGACCTTCAAGTCGCCCTTGATTTCGGGGCGGCAGACCATCTTCTCTTTGCAGTAATCGTCATCACAATCGATCTTGCCATCGGCGGTGTCGTCGACCTTGTTGTCGCAGATTTCCTTGTTGGGGTCATGATAGGCCTCAACGGCCAGCAACTGGCAGTCGACCTTCTTGCTGGGGCGCAGGTACTGGCGAATCTTCTCCTGAGCCGAGGGTTCTTTGGCCAGGCTGGCATCAAAGATCACGGCGGGAAGCAGTTCCAGGCCATGCTCGGCATAAGCGGCCTTGCCTTCGGGCGTGCCCCAATCCAGTTCGGTTACTTCCAGTCCCGGGAACAGGTTCTTCAGGCTGCCGACGATGGGGGCCACGTTGCAGGTTTTGTCCGTGCAGCGTTTGTCGTTGACGATGAGCATGGTGACGACGACGGGCTTCGGCAGGTTCTTGCAGATTTCGGGTTGCGGCTCGGGGATCGCGGCGCAAACGCCCTTGATAAAGGCGATTTCGTCGCGGCCTTCGGTCCAAGGCTTTCCGTTCACCAGAATGGTGGGGCTGCCTTCGGCGCCGGCCTTCTGAGCCTTAAGGAACGAGGCTTTCAACAGTTCCTTGCCCTCTTTGCCGTCCACACATTCGGTTACTTTGGCCAGGGTCGCGGCGTCCACGGACACCTGGGCAGCGCAATCCTTCCAGTTGCCGGGAAGGGCCTGGTAGCTCTTGTTCCAGCAGGAGAACATGTCCTGCCACTTCTCGGTGGCGTACTTGATGCTGCACAGTTCCACGATGTTGCCGGCGACTTCGTTTTCGCCGTGCATCGAGGTCAGGTTCTCGCCATCGATGGAGCCGATGAAGTCCAACTTGAAGTCCACGGCGTTCCCCAACTTCTTCAAAGCGGGAATGACGCCGTCCAGAACCTGAACACCAAAGGGGCACTGGGACATGATGTAGAACTGCAACTCAACACCTTTGGGTCCACCTTCGGCAGGAGCCGGGGCGGGGGAACGGTAACAGGCGGGGGCGGTATTACTTTGG
>CAYTWV010000281.1:0-6317 GCA_964442235.1 uncultured Myxococcales bacterium
ACCCGAACTGCAACTGGCCCCACACTTTCCGGTGGCGGGATTACAGACGTCCCCAGCGTGGGTGCAGGGGCTGACACACAAGTTGGGTTCACACATTCCGTCGATGCACGTCTGGTTGTACCAGGCACATTTCCCTTCGGCGTCGCAGGGGTCCGTCTTCTGGCACTGGCCCTGGGCCATGTTGCAGATTTCGCCCTCGGCACAGTCGGTTTTGGTCAAACACTTGGGGGCGCCGCAGGCCCCGTCAAAGCAGAACTCCAAAGGATTCTTGCACTCGTAGGTCGACTGGCACGAGGCTGTCTCACACAGTCGGAATCCGGGTTTGCAGACCGTTGCTTCGGGGCACTCTTTGTCGAACGTGCATTCGGGCAAGTCGCACCACGAGAACTCTTCCACGCAGACGGTGGGATAGGGACATTGAGCCGACTGGGTGCACTGGGAAGAGATGGCTCCGTTTATGGGGGCGCAGGCTCGGGTGCCTTCTCGAATCTACATGCAGGCAAGGCCGTAAGCCTGGCAATCTGCCTGGCTCTCGCACTTCTGCGTGCAGCCCGTTCCCCGGTGTGTAGCCCAGCAAAGCAGCGATTTGCAGTCCGAGTCCGACTGGCATGGATCCCCCAATTCTCCGCTGCCCGGCGGGATATCCGGGTCCTGGATCTGCTGGTCGGGAGTGTGGTTGTCGATGCCGTGAACATCGCCGGGTTGGACGCCATCAGCCGTGAGGTCCGCCGGGGTGACGACATCAGATCCTGCCTCATCCGCTTCTTGCCACCCGTCCAGGCTTGGGTTGGAACTGTCGCCCTTGGGGTCCGACCCTCCGCCGCCACATGCCACAAACAGGAACGCCACTGCCCCGAACGCCCAGATTCTCATCACATTCCTCCGGCAAAATACCCGCCAAACTGGCTGACGGTCTGGCGGTGCAGGGCGTGTGCGCCCGGTCCGCCTCAAGAGTTGGCAGCGTACCATTGACGGCCCGCAGGCTCAAGGGCGTGCACGGCCCTTGACCCGCACGGTGGTTTGTGGTTGCTTCCAGCAAATAGTGAACCCGCATTTAAAGGGCGAATTGCGCGATTGGGGGTTGTGATGTCGGGTGTGTGGCTGGCACTTGGTTTGACGCTTCTGGCTGGACTTGCAACCGGTATCGGCAGCATCGTTGCGTTTACGGTCAAGAGGACGAACTATCGGTTTTTGTCCGTGGCGACTGGGTTTTCGGCGGGCGTGATGCTGTACGTTTCATTCGTTGAGATCTTCGTGAAAGGGGTAGATTCTCTCACAGAGACATACGGAGATTATTGGGGCCACTGGGTCAATGCCGCAGCCTTTTTTGGCGGAATGGTGGTCATTGGCCTGATTGACAACCTGATTCCGGCGGCCGAAAACCCCCATGAGGCCCGTTCTGAAGAGGCCACGGCCCCGTTGCAGGACCCCTTGGCGCCGTATCCAACTTCGTATGGGAAGCCCAGTCATCAGGTGCTGAATCCGCCCGATGAAGGCCCCATGTCTTCGGCCAAAGAGAAGAAACTGCTGCGAATGGGCCTTTTTACGGCCTTGGCCATCGGTATTCACAACTTTCCCGAGGGTTTGGCCACGTTCCTTTCAGCGTTGCAGAACCCCAAGGTCGGCATTGCCATCGCTGTGGCGGTGGCACTTCATAACATCCCCGAAGGGATCAGCGTGGCCGTGCCCATCTTCTATGCCACAGGCAGTCGAAAACGGGCATTCATCTACTCGTTTTTAAGTGGCCTGGCCGAGCCCGTGGGCGCCCTGATCGCGTACGGATTGCTGCTGCTGTTTGTGGGCGGTGACGAGGGAGCCATTCCGCAACAGTTCATGGGCATCCTCTTTGGAGGGGTAGCCGGAATTATGGTTTATATCAGTGTGGATGAACTTCTTCCCACCAGCCGGGCCTACGGCCGCGGCCACGACAGCCTTTTTGGCCTGGTTGGAGGCATGGCGCTCATGGCCCTGAGCCTTCTGCTGATGAAATAGGGGCAACGGAGCCAATCATGAAGATTTGGGTGGATGCCGACGCCTGTCCTGTGGTCATAAAAGAGATTCTCTTCCGAGCCTCGACCCGGGTGGGTGTGCCGTTGGTGATGGTAGCCAACCGCCCGTTGCGGTTACCCAGGATTCAGTGGATCAGCATGGTGGTGGTGGGTGCGGGGTTTGATGTTGCCGACCACGAGATCGTGCGGCAAATGGAGCCTGGGGACCTGGTGATTACGGCCGATATTCCGCTGGCCGACGAGGTGATCACCAAGGGCGGGCACGTGATGACCCCTCGTGGAGAAGTCCACACGGCAGAAAACATCAAGGCCCGACTCAATATCCGAGACTTCATGGATACGTTGCGGGCCAGCGGCATCGAGACGGGCGGACCGCCACCGCTGCGAGCCACGGACCGAAAGGCTTTTGCCGACCAATTGGACGCATTCCTGGCGCGCCGGACCTGACACGCCGCCGCAAAGGGTCCGCGGCGCTGTTCGTTCAGACCAAACCGCTGTTCGTTCAGTTTACTTGACTCGCGCACGTCGCGTGTGTAGGCATGAGGCATTGTGAGGTGCCTATGCAATCGTTGCGAAAACTGCTGGGGATGCTGGGTGTGGCGGTGCTGCTGACGGGGTGTTCCGGGTCGGGTGAAACCCAATCGAAACCCGATGTGGGGGACGTTCAGGCAGACCAGCTTGAGCAGGATGGACAGGTGCTTGAGGACACCCTGACCTTCCCGGATCAGCGGGTCGATACCTCCGATGTCATCCAGTTCGACTCGGCCGACACGGCGAATCCGGACATCGAGCTTCCGCCGGACCAAGACCTGCACCCACGCGATGATTTTGGTCAGCCTTGTAAAGCCGACTTGGACTGCGAAAGTATGCTGTGTATCTGGGACCGGGGCCAAAAGCGCTGCTCCAAGCTCTGTGCCGAAGAGTGCCCGGTTGGATTCCAGTGTGAACAATACCTGCCACCTCCGGATTTGACCTTTGCCTGTTTCAGCACGTTCCCAAGCCTCTGTTTGCCCTGTATGGGAAGCAAAGACTGTCCCGGTTCGGGCGACCGCTGCCTGGTCTATGACGGCGGCCAGGGAACCTTTTGCGGGGGTGCGTGCAGCCAGGACGCCGGGTGTCCGACGGGCTACGAGTGCAAACTGACCAAAACCACCGAGGGTGACCAGGTCAGCCAGTGTGTTTTAGCCGACGGCGCTGCCTGTCCCTGCACCGAGTGGGCCATCGAAAACACCCTGGTGACGTCGTGTTTTGTGACCAATGAGACAGGGTCGTGTCCAGGGACTCGCAGTTGTGGCCCCGAAGGGTGGAGCCAATGCGACGCACAAAATCCCCAGATGGAGATGTGTTTCAACAATATCGATGACGACTGCAACGGTCAGGTGGACGACCCGACGCTGTGCGTGAACTGCGACTGTGGCGACGGAATCTGTCAGTTCCAGTGCGGTGAGTACTTCGACCTAACGGCTGGGACGGATGTCTTCTTGAACTGCGCCGTGGATTGTGCGGTTTGCGGCAATGCCATGTGTGAACCGGGTGAATCGCCGGAAACGTGCCCTCAAGACTGTTGTGGAAGTTGTGGCGACGGGCTTTGCCGCCCGGGCGTGTGCGGCGAGACCGGAGCATCCTGCCCCGACGATTGTGGACCTGACTCTTGCGGCGACAACACCTGCCAGGCCCCGGAAAACGCCGTGGACTGCCCCCTGGACTGTGCCCCGACCGGGTGTGGTAATCTGTCGTGCGAACCAGACGAGGACGTGGAATCCTGCAGCACGGATTGTTCCGCAACGTGTGGCGATTGCATCTGTCAGGCCTCCGAGTCCAGTGGCCAGTGCCCCGGCGATTGCGGCTACTGCGGGGACGGCTTCTGTCTGGACCTCTGCCCAGCCATGTATGCTGCCGAAAACGTGGTCACCTGCTTCCAGGATTGTTGTGTGCCGGATTGCACCGGGAGAGTTTGTGGTCCCGATGGGTGCGGCGGAAGCTGCGGAAGTTGCGGGGCGGGATTTGTCTGCTCGGATCTGGGCACCTGTTTCTGCGTGGCGCAGTGCCAGGGTAAAGAGTGCGGCGAGGATGGTTGCGGGGGAACCTGCGGCAGTTGCAGCCTGGGCACCAAGTGCGACTTCGGGCTTTGCATGATCGGGTGTGACCTGGATACCGAGTGTCCCCCAAAATACGAGTGTTATGGCGGGTTCTGTGCGTTGGACCTGGTGGATAACCTGACTCTGCTTGAACCCATCGATATCGTAACCACGCCTGACGTGGCCACACCGGCTCTGGCCGTGGGTGTGTCAGAATCGGGTCTTACCAGCTCGCCGGGAGCTGCCCCTGGACTGGTTGTCGAGTTTGGGTACTCCAGTCTGGGTTGGGACCCCCGAATTCACCCCGAAGCCTGGGTTTGGACCACGGCGACCTACGCTTCCGATGAAACCTCTTATGATCGGTACACCCATTCTCAGGGCGCCACCGCTCCCGGAGAGTACTTCTATACGTTCAGGGCCACCCTGGAAGGCACCGGGTTCCAGTATGCCGATACCACAGGACTTCTTGACGGATTCGATCCAGCCAAGGTGGGGCATTGGAGCGTGACTGCCCCGCCCGCACTGCTGGCAGCAACGCCCCTGACGGCCTCGGTGCTAGGCGGCGACCAGATTCTGCTGACAGGCTCGGGCTTCCAACAGGGGCTGATTATGACCGTCGACGGAACGCCCGTGACCCCGGCCAGCATTACATCCACCCAGATTCTGTTCACGGCGCCATCCCACAAGGCCGGCAGCGTGGCGGTGGCTGTAAGGAACCCCGACCAACAGGCCAGTTCGTTGCCTGCGGCCTATCAATACGTACATCGCTTTACGCCCACTCTGGATGGAAACTTGTCCGAGTGGTCCAGCCTGCTGCAAGCGGGCTCGAACAGCCTGGTCAGCAACTGGGACGCCAGCAAGAATAAGCTTACGAAGATGTATGTGGCTTTCGATTCCAATTATGTATATGTTGCAATCGAAGGATATTCTGAGTCGATGAATTATATCCTTTGTTATATGGACTTTGACTTTGGAGCCAATTCGGGTGTGAAGCAGATGGTGTGGCTCTCCGATAATACCGGCAACGGCGATTTGGATGATGCCTTCAGCAGCGTGCTGGAGGTCTCGGTGCCAGGGTACGGCGCCGATTGGGGGTTTGGGACCCGGGGAATGGCCAGTTTTACGCAGGGGTCTGACCTGGGGGGCAGTCTTTATGTGGGCTGGCGGGCCATGGGAACGCCCTACAATCTGCCTTGGTTCCAGGGCACCGTGAAGTCGGGCAATGGCGCCATTGAAGCCGCCGTCCCTCTGTCCACGGTGCTGCCCCAGGGCATTCCCGCTGCGGGCACTGAAGTGGCGCTTTTTGCAAAGATTACGGATCGTTACGGTGATATGGGCGGTATCTGCAACCAGACCTTGCCCGAGTACTTCGATGCTGGCGATGTGAAGAAGATCGACGCCGTGGCGACCTTCACGGTGCGGTAGGGGCGACAGCAGCCCATCCGACTTCGCTTCGCTTCGTCGTACGGGCCCGCCCGTCCCCCGCCTCTCTCCGGCGCGCTCCGCTAGGGGCGGCCGCGGCCCATCCGACTTCGCTTCGCTTCGTCGTACGGGCCCGCCCCCTCCCGTCCCCCGTTTTGCAAACGGGGGATGCCACTCACCCAAGCGCGTAGGTAGGGGCTGCGTTTACCGTAACCGGCACGCTACTTCGGACTGGCCAGTCCGTATGGGTTGTGGTACAACGCAGCGTGGCTTGGGGATGGTCCCAGTCGTTCCGAAGGGTCCTTGGGTCCCGTCGGAGGGTGGCGAATTGGGGGGAAGGATGCGGACGGACGGCGGTTTGGCGGGGTTGCGTTTGCGTGCCAAGGTGTTGGGGTGGAAGGCGGGGAAACCACGAGCCGAGGGTTCCGGGTTGCCTGTGATCCGCTTGGGGTGGCCCGTTTCCTGTGTCTGGTTGCTGCCCCAAACCAGCGAGGGGCCGTTTCTGGTGGACAGCGGATTTCCAACCTCCTGGCCTCGTATTTTGCTGGGGATTCGGGCAGCGGGCCTGCACCCGTCGCAAATCCAGGGACTGATTCTGACTCACCGCCACGTGGACCACGCAGGCAACGCCCCACAGTTTGCGCACCGCTATGGCATCCCAGTGTATGCACACCGTGAGGATGCCAACTTGCTCAACGGTACCCTCCCCTCGCCCAAACTGGCACAGCCCCTGAACGTGGTGGGGGCTCTCTCTTTGATCGAAAACCACTTCACCGCTCGGGTGCCAAGGGTCATTCCGTTAGAGCAC
>CAYTWV010000282.1:0-3176 GCA_964442235.1 uncultured Myxococcales bacterium
TACGTGCCAGACTGCGGGGGCGGGGTGTTGCGAAACCGACGCCGACTGCCCGGCGGACACCAAGTGTTACTTGAAAGAGGATGGCAGTGGGTCCAATTGCCTGCCTGCCCCCACCCATGATTGGTTGTGCCGAGTTCAGGGCGAGTGTGGAGAAGACGAAACTTGCACGGGGGCGCAGTGGCCGGTCTGCGGCGGTGAGTTGGCGACGCTTGAGTGGGGCTACTGCGAGAAGACCACGTTTGCCCAATGTGTCCAGATGTATAGCGGGTGCGAATGCGAAATGGGCTGCATGGACGGCTACTCTGTGGTGGTCTATTATCCCGGCCCCGAACAGGAATTCCCCTTTGGTGTTTCGCCTCCCGACGAGGTTTTGGATGCGGGCGTGTTCAAGTATGAGTGCGGCGTCTGCAATTGCACCGAAACCTGGGCCGCCAAGGTGGATGGCGAGTGGATCGGGCTGGAAGAGGAAGGGGTCGAGGGGTTCTGCACTCGACTGCTGGAGTACAGCGAAGGCTGCGGCAACTGCCTGGTCGGCTGGTGGGGTGGTGCGGGGTAGGGTGGGCGCTACGGTTCGGCTTGAACGCTGCCTGCATGGGTACTAGAGTTGACCGTGACAACGGTGTCCAAGCGAGAGGCCCTCGATGGTCGTTTCTCCAATTCAGATTCCACAACATGAGCACCTATTTGGGGCCACAGAGATTCAGCCTGCCGAGCGGCGTACGCGGTGGGTGATTCTGTTGACGTTTTGTATGATGGTGGCGGAACTGATTGCCGGCACCCTGTTCGGCTCCATGGCATTGCTGGCCGACGGCTGGCACATGGGGACCCACGTTGCTGCACTGGGAATCACCGCTTTTGCCTATGCCTTCGCCCGCAAACACGCACGCAATCCTCGGTTTTCGTTCGGGACGGGAAAGGTCGGGGCGCTTGGGGGCTTTGGAAGCGCCATTACCCTGGCCATGGTCGCCGTACTGGTGCTGGCCGAAAGTGTTCAGCGTTTCTGGGAGCCTGTGGAGATCCAGTTTGAAGAGGCCATTGTTGTGGCCGTGATTGGATTGTTGGTGAACATACTTAGCGCATGGCTGCTGCGAGGGGTCCATGACCACGGGCACGACCACGAAGAGCCTGGGCATGACCACGGGCATGACCACGAAGAGGCTGGGCACGACCACGAAGAGCCTGGGCACGACCATGGGCACGACCATGACCACGAAGAGCCTGGGCACGAGTCCACGGACCACAATCTTCGAGGGGCCTATCTGCATGTTCTGGCCGATGCGGCGACATCCGTTGCGGCGATTGGAGCATTGACCGTTGGAAAGCTATTCGGGTGGATGTGGGTAGACGCTGCAACGGGGATTCTGGGTTCCCTGGTGATCGGTGTTTGGGCCCTGGGGCTGATTCGCCAGTCTGGTGCCGTGCTGCTGGACGCCGAGGTTTCCGCCAAACTGCGAAGCAAAGTGGTGGCCTCGCTAGAGTCGGATGGAGAGACCCGAATTGTGGACCTGCACCTCTGGTGTGTGGGTGTGGGCAAGGTCGCCGCCATCGCTGCCCTGCAAACCACGACCACAGAGTCTCCCGAGTCGTTCCGAAGGCGCCTGGAGCATTTGCCCGAACTGGTGCACGTGACGGTAGAACTTAATCCACCTGAAAACTGACCAGGTTTTAGGGGCGAATAAATTGGATCATGTTTAGTCCCCCACACGCTTCGCCTAGCCGCAAAGCATCAATCGGGGCGCGCCCACTCCCTTACGGTCGTGGCACAGACACCCCGGGCCCAAATACACCGGGGCACCAAAGGCCCACAAAGTTGAGTGATCCAAGGCCCAATCTATACTGCCTCGGTGCGGGTGTGCTCCGCGATACGGGGTGTGGCCAGTGACCTTTGCTCTCCTTCGAATTTGCATGTTGCTGGTGACGGCTCTCATGGGTGCCATGAGGGGAGATACCGGAGGTCCGTTGCCGACCGAATACCACCAAGAGGTTCCCGGGGTCGTCGATGGTCTGACCACAAAAGAGCTGGCGTACGCCGATGCGCTTGAGGACCTCTTCAGCCAGTGGGGCGAGCGTCCGATGCTTGACTCGGGCCTTGTCCGGGCATCCCAGGACTTGTTGGACCTGCTGGAGGACGTGCCGCTGGATGCAGAATCGCCACCCATCAATGAGTGGGCGGAATTCTACCTGCGCCGTGCCGGAATTTCCGATGCGTTGACCTTTCCCATCGTGCTGCAGCCCGAGGAGGGAGAAACGCCCTTGCGGACGTTGCAGGCTCTGGCCGAGGCCGAATTGGGCGCCCTGAATCTGAATCGTTACGGGTTGGCGACGGCGGGACGAAACGGGGGGCTGCTGGTCCTGGTCTTTTCCAGGCGACTGGCAGACGTGGCCCCGTTCCCGATTCAGGTAGAGCCAGGTTCCACGCATCTGCTTTGGGGTACGTTGCTGCAAGAGGCTCAGCGACCGTCGTTGCTGATGGCGTCCCCCGAGCAGGGGACCATAGAGACCCTGCTGACAGCCAAAGCCGGGATGTTCTACACCCAGGTCTATTTCCCCGACGAACCGGGCGAGTACATGGTTGAAATCCTGGTCCACACCGACGGCCCGCAGGTTGCGAGCCTGTTCCCGGTCTATGTGGGCGTTCCGCCACGCATTCGGCCTGTTACCCGAGTCCTTCCCGGCGTCAACGAAAATGCCCCGGTCTATGAGTTGGAGAAGCAGGCGTTTGCCCTGCTGAACAACGAACGGAACAAACGGGGTTTGCCGAAGCTGGTCTGGAGCGCTTCTCTGGCCGATTCTGCACGTTCACACAGCCGAGCTATGGCCCAGGCCCACCGACTGACCCACGAACCCTTCGCCTCGGAGCATTTGCCCAAGGGGGCCTACCGCGAAAACGTCTCGCTATCCACGACCCTGACCTCGTCGCACCGCAATCTGCTGCAAAGCCCCAGCCACCGACGAACCGTATTGGATTCGGAACTGAAAAGTGTGGGCGTGGGAATTGTTGAAATCAGAGGGTCCGGGGCGGACCGAGTGCTCTACATGACCCAGCGATTCACGGCAAAATAGTCCATCGATCATCCATCGGGCCCTCACCCTGCCCTCTCCCGTCGGGAGAGGGGATATTTCCATCATCCATCATCCATCATCCATCATCCATCATCCATCATCCATCATCCATC
>CAYTWV010000282.1:3276-4815 GCA_964442235.1 uncultured Myxococcales bacterium
CATCATCCATCATCCATCATCCATCATCCATCATCCATCATCCATCATCCATCATATCTCGCTTGGAATACAAACAGACGCTACTATGTACTTGTGCTTAGCTTTCGCTGGAGGGGTGCGGGCGGGAGCGGGGGAGGCTTACTGAAGGTCGGAGTCTTTCAGGGGCAGAATTCGGTACTTGTTGAAGCTGTAGGTGATGAACCCGGTGACCGAGGCGTATTCCGTGCCGACAACCCACTCGGTGGTGAGACCGAAATCGGTGTCGATGAGCAGCCCGCCTTCCAGTTCGGCTTCGCCATACTGGGTCACGGCCTTTATCTTCACGTTCTCGACCTTGACCAGCACGCCTTCATACTTCTCGGCGGTGGCAGCGGCAGCGAGGTTGGCTTCGGTCTCCACGATGGCTGCGGGAATGGCGCCGCCGTCGCCGGTCTTGGTCACTTTGGTGGCCTTGAGTTCGGTCAAGCAATAGTACTCGGTCCAGCTAGCTTCGATGTCCAACTTGTCGCCCACGGCATATTCAGGGTTTTCGGCGGTGGGGAATACCATCAGAACGCCGGAATTGGGGCCGCCGGTGCCATCGGTGATGAAGAAGCCGACCAGCGAGTTGGAAACCTTAAACCGGGGGGACGCCACGATGACTCCGGAGAGGGCGACATCGGGGCCATTCACGAACTGCTCATCATTGCAGGTGGTGCTGGTCGCCGAGGACTGCACGCCCACGATGGTGTTGTCGGTGGTCTGCTCTTCGCAGGGGACGGTGGAATCCAACACCAGGTCGGCCTCGGTGCGGGGCAGCAGTCTGTACTTGGAGTAGGTGTAGTCCATGACGCCCACGATGGACGTGTAGGCGCATCCGGCCTTGGGCAGGGGCATATCGGCCAGAATGTCGTTGTCGACCTGGGTGCCACCTTCCAGCGTGAATCCGCCGTAGGTGTCTACGCCGGTGACCGCAGCGTCCTCAACCTTGACCAGCACGCCTTCCCACTTCTCGGCAGCGGGGGCTTCGGCAGCGATGTCGGCAGCGGCAACGGTGGTGACCACAGGGGCAGCGCCGCTGCTCTTTTTGGTCATCTTCGAGGCTTCGAACTCGGTCACGCAGTAGTATTCCTTCACACTGCCTTCCAGGTCCAGCACGTCGCCCACAGCCAGGGTCGGGGGATTCAACGTGTTGTCGATGACCACCTTGATGCCGCTGTATTCGCCACCGATGGCGTCGGCAACAAAGAAGCCCGTCAGTTTGTCGGTGGCGGCATAAGAACCAGCCGTCACAACGACGCCCTTCAGGACCACGCCGTCCTGGAGATTCAGGAAGGCCGTGCCGGCTGGGCAATTCAGGCCGTCATCCAACTTCTGCAGATCCGAGACCTTGGTACCCGTGGGGTCCACCTGGTCGCCGGGGTTGACGTTGTCGTCGCCCGTGTCGCCGGGGTTGACATTATCTTCGGGGTCCGTGGTGTCGGGGGGGATGACCGTGCCATCTTCACCGTTCAAATCCTGGGGGCCGCTGGTACCTTCCTGGACCAGGGTATCTTCTTC
>CAYTWV010000282.1:4825-6317 GCA_964442235.1 uncultured Myxococcales bacterium
ATCTTCTTCGGATTCTTCCGTCCGAGTGCAACCAGTGCCAATAAACATAGCAGACAAGACAGAAATCCCTGCAAACAACACTAACCGTTTCATAAGAACCTCCTAGTAGAAGGACGAGAGAATTGAGAACTCGTCCAAATCGATCGTCTTGATTGCTCTTCCGGCAAGATCAAGAACGTAAAGCCGCGCCGTTTCCACAACCGTCTCCAGGTCAACGGGCAGAGAACCTACCTGAATGACCGAAGAAAGGAAACCAGAAGTAACGCTGAAGCTCCATACGGTGCCTCGAGCGGGGGTTAAGAGCGAGACCACTCCATCGGGCGTGATGTCGCACGCAGGGTAGAGGTCAAAGGAGAAGACCGGGCTCTGGAACGTATTCAATTCAACGCCATCAGAAGCTTTTGTAATGGGGCAGGTAGCCAACTCGCCTTTGGCGGAAGCGGCTAACGCTCTGCCAGTCAGCGTGGGGTCGGCATCGACGGAGGGCGCACACCCATCGGCGGTCGAGACCACCTGATGCAGGAAGCCCGACTTGTTGCCTGTGACCAGATAGGAGTCGGTCAATCGGACATTGAACCGGACCACACCCGGGAAGCAGGTCGGGTCCAGGGCCGGTGCTGCCTCGATGCCGGCCAGCCCGGCGTAGTCTCCGGTGCTGGGGTCAATTTGGGCAAAATCCGAATGGAGTTGAGTGGTTACGTAGCAGTATTCACCGCCGGAGACAAACTCTTCACACTTGGATTCGGCGGGAGCAAACAAACAAAGGCGGTCGCCGGGCAGGGCCCCCAACTGGAACAGGTCCAAACCCAACAAGTTGACCCGGTTGGCACTTCGGACTTGGGCATGGCCATCGGCGGTGCCGGGCAGATTGCCTTCATACTCGACGTACCAGGATTCGCTGCGTTGCGAGCGGCGGTCATCGGTGAAGTGGATCCCGTAGTAGATTCGGCGGTCGCTTTCAGGCGAGACGCGCTGGACCAGAAGCGGTCCGAAGTTGGGGTAACCCACGGGGGGGCTGTATCCCACCTGAATCTCGTTGCCATCCACAAAAAGCCTGGGTTTGCTGGCTACAGAGTCTCGGATGTCGCCCTCTTCCAGGGGCACTTCTTCGACCTGATGCAGGGGCTGCGCTTCCCGGGTAACACGGACCTGGCTCAGCAGGCCGCCCTCGTCCAGGACATAGGCCATCATACCGTCGTCCACTTCGCGGAAACTGGTTCCGATGGGAGCGCTGGCAAACTCGATGCCCCACTTGCCCTTCATGGAGCGGATCTTCCGGTCCACGGCATCGGTGACCTGGTTCACGGGGACCAGGGCGCCCAATTCCAGGTCCAGAACCACCACTTGGGCCACGCCGTGATGGGTGACGTAGGCGAACCGCCCGTCGGGGCTGACGCTCAGTTCGGGAAGCGCCGAGGGGTAGCCCGATTCCGTGGCATCGCCGGCCCCAAAACAGTCTGGGTCGTCCAGGTCTGCCAGGCCGTCGCCATCG
>CAYTWV010000283.1:0-6291 GCA_964442235.1 uncultured Myxococcales bacterium
TGATTAGTACACTCCGTCCCCCCAACCCCTGGACTTTTTCGACGGCCCCTCACGGCCTGTCCCGAGCGAAGCCGAGGGGTCGTGGCACTGACTAGCGCAATCCTTGCTCCCAATTCCAGGTCTCGTTTCGACGCGTTTGACTTCGCCGGGTGCCAAGAGCACTCTAGAGCCCATTGGCAGGGGTTGGTGCTTGCTTCGCCGCGTAGGGCTCACGCTGCAACATCCCCAAAAAACGATTCGGAGGAAACGATGCGCAGGAGTGTTGGGTTCGGCCTTAGGTTGGTTGGCGTGTTGATTCTGTTGGTCGGGATGGCTCCTGGTGCCCAAGCCGAGGATTGCCCCGGCAAACCCGGCACCGTATGTGCTCCGGGCGATGCCAAGAAAGCCGAGGGCGAGAAGAAGAGTGACCCCATGTCGCCCGTGGGCCTTTGGAAGACCGTGGACGATAAGGACAATCAGCCCCGCTCCTTCGTCAAGATCTGGGAAGTCAACGGAGTCATGTACGGCAAGATCACCAAGATCATCCGCCGCGCCGACGACCCCAAAGAGTTCAAGTGCGACAAGTGCGTGGGGACTCTTAAAGACGCCAACGTCGAAGGGCTGCGCATTCTGTGGGGCCTGAAGAAAGACGGCACCGAATGGACCGGCGGCTACATTCTGGACCCGGATAACGGCGAGACCTATAAGTGTTTCATCGAAGTCCAGGACGAGGGCAAGAAGCTTAAGGTTCGTGGTTTTATGGGTGTTGCGGCTTTGGGCCGCACGCAGTACTGGTCCCGCGTGGAATAACCCCTATTCCACCGACCAGGAAAGCCCCGCCATCACCCTAAGTTCGTCTTGTAATCCCCCAAAACGAAACGGAAACATGCGGTGCTGGTAGTCCCCTTCGACATACAGCCTTACGGGCATGTCGTTCAGCGCCAAAACCACCTGCTCCAGCCTCATCCGGGCCTGCACTTCGGTGTACCATCCGCCTTGATCGGACCAGGTAGGCAGATACCGTCCCGTCATATCCAGCCAGGTCATCCCGTCTTCGGTCTCGAAGTGAAACTGGCCCTTCAACGCCGTGAACGGGCAAAGGCGGTGTTCTACCGCCGTGGACGTAGGTTGATCCCTTCAGTCCAAGGCGTGTCTGACCCCAACGCCAAACAGCAGCGCACGCTTCTGGGTGGGATGCCGCCAAAACTCCAACAGCAGGTTTCCCTGAAAGACCTCCAGCGTCATGCCCGGCACATCCGTGGCTTCAGGCAGCGTGGCGGTCCCGGCAAAAAACTCCATACCCATGTGAAAGGGGATGGAAAACGTAATGGGAGGACGGGTGGGCAGGGTCAGCGAAGGCCTTCGCATATATTTGATATAGCGTCCCCCCACAAGCCTGGCCGTTAGGGCCGGCCAACCCGAGGGAGTCTCGTCGCCCGCCCGCATGGTGACGGACAGAATCTCGTGCCCCACCTTCCAGCAGTCCATGTCCGAGCTTGAACAGTCGTCACGAAGCTGAAATCCCAGGCCCAACATCAGGTGGTTTCCAACGGATTCGTCACCCGCCAGGTCGTACGAGCCCTGCCATCCCGACGAGATCCAGAATCGATTGCCCGAATCGAATCTGACCCGGAAGGAACGACCGTTTTCATCCTTCATGTACTCGGGCGCAAGCACTGCAGCCGTGGGAGCGGTCGTGGGAGCGGTCGTGGGGGCATCGGTGGGGGTGGTCGTGGGCTGTGCCGTGGGCTTGGGGCTGTCTTGGGCTAGCGTGGAACCCGAAAAAACCGGCGCAACGGCCAGGCAAAAGACCACAGCAGGAAGCCCCAGGCGACTGAAAAAGCCACGCACCTTGCACTCCAGATGTGGGGAAACGGGCCTGACCATCCTAGTAGTCCGAACCCAAAGGCGGGGCCCAGAAAGAGAATCGGGCACCCACCAGACCTCGGGCATCCCACTTCTGGTCTACGCCGGGCAGGTCCTCTCGGTACTGGCCACTGGCTTCCAAATAGAGCGACAAAGGCTGGTCGTTCACGGCCATCAAGACCCACTCGTAGGAGATCATGGCCTTGGCAGTCCATAACACGTCGGCGAAGTCGTCGAACATGACCCTGGATGTGCCCGAAACCGACAAGGACAGATGATGCAGCCCCGAATCATCCAACTGGAACTCCCCGGAAACCATGGCCAAAGGGTCCAGATAAACTCGGGTGTCCGTCTGCTTCTTGCCCTCGGCATTCAGGACCTGATTGAACAACTCGCCAAACCCCAGCCCTACGGCCAGGCGAAGATAATTGGAGAGTGTGGTGTTGTGAGCGGCGTCCCATGACAGATAAAGGGCCAGATTCTCGAAATCGACCGACTCGCTGCGCATCGGATGATAGTCCAGCTTCACCGTGCGAATTCCCCAGCCCAGATTCGACGAGACGTCCCATCGGGTAGGCGGTCCAATAAACGACGTGATCCAGAAGACCGGTTCTTCGGCATTGACGTTCAGGTCATACTGAAACAGCAGCAGCGAGAACTCTAACGGATCCAGAGCAACTCGGCCCTCCAACGCACGGAAGTTGTCCCGCTCCCGTTTGGAGTAACTTAGCTCATAAACTCGCCAGCCAAAGTCAAACTGGGCACGCCCCTGGTCTACTTCTTCGCCGTCAAACAGCGGATTCCAACCCACGCCCATATGGAACCGTCGGCGTAGATCAAAGGTCACCTGAAAAAGGCGGCCGCTCTCGTCACGGGCGAAACCGTTGGGAGACTCGGCCATGGCGGGGATCATCTTCCATCCCTCGGCCTCAAGTTCCTGGACCTTGGACCACGGATGGACCTTGGTACAATAGGCCAGGTCGTCCATCTGTTTGGCCGTGTCCTTGCCTTCGTCATCTTTGATGAATGGCGAACTGGAAAGACACTGTTTGCGCCCCTGCTCTTCGGTACACTGGATCCGCAGTCTCTGCCCGGTCCCATCCTCGATACACTCAACAGGTTTGCCCCACTCCATCAGGGGCAAGTCGGCCGCAGCAGCGGGTTTCGCCATCAAAAGGATCAGCACAACACAGGCAGCACCCGCATGGGGTCCAAAGACCGCCCAGGATTGCCGCAACGCGCTCACGCGACGGGAAGTTGCCGATGGAATCATAAAGACCTCCGGAAGATGTGGCCGATTGTAGCTGGAACCGAAGCGGGCGGCAAACGCAGACGACGTTCCATTATTCACGGATCGGGGAGTGATGCTTGACCCAGGCTGCTACTTTGCGTTGAGCGCTTTCCAGAACAGGTTCGATATGGCCGACCAGGGGGGCCTTCGAAGGGTTCAGCAGTTATCTTCTACATAGGTTTTCTGGCAATCACCACAGCTTGGGTCCCCTTGGCCCCGGCTTGAAGCAACAACTCTTCGATACCCCGGGTCAGAGGATACGAGATCACCATCAACGACAGGTTGTGAAGGGCCTCCAGCGCTGCCATCTTGCTGGAGTGTTGCCGGATCAGGCTGTCCACGGCCCGAAACGGGCCCCAGTTGATGTGGTAGTTCGCTTCGGCGTGCAGCACTTCCAGGCCCAGACCCTTTTGTAATTCGACCAGCGACTCGACGGTGTAGGTCCGAATGTGTTTTGGGTCAAATCCAGGCGGTTCGATGGGAACGAAGTGGATAGAAAGCCCCCCGGGACGCAGGCAGGTGACGGCGTCACTTAACATCCCGTGGTCGTCGGGAACATGCTCCAGGACGTGGGAACTCATGAGCAGATCCACCGGTTGTTCCGGCAATGGTACCGAACCATCCGGGGCCAGCGGCCGAAACCAGTGGTCTTTGTAGTACTGCAAGCGAGGATCCTGACCGATGGCGTCCACGGCATCCCGGGAAAGCTCGGTCCCCATCAGGGTGCAACTGGACGGAAACTGGAAAAGCAGGTCGCCTGTGCCGAACCCGATTTCAAAGACCCTTCGATTGTCCAGTGGCCAGCCCAACTGGGCCAGCAGCTCGTGAAGTCGATTCTTTCGATAGCGGCAGTCATCCCGAAACGCCCATCGCCAGCGGTTGCGGCGATAGAAGAGACCTTCGTACAACCCACGCTGCTGGCGCAGGATCCGGTTTTGCGGATTGTTGCTGTCTCGATAGTCCAGAGCGTTCATGGGTACCTCCGGCAAGGGCAGCGGTCCGAGGAAACCCCTCCCTCGAAGACCGGTGCGGACCAAATTGAGAATTTCGGACCGAGACAGTATCAGAAGTCGACAATCGCTTGTCAAATCGGGCCGGCAGATTTTTGGGGGATGAGGCACTATACGTAGCCGACTGAGCCACCGCAACCGGCTCGGAATGGGGCGTGCGAACTGCGTTTTGGCATTATGGGCTTCGACGGCAGCAGCCGCAGCCCATGAGGCCACACCGGCGATAACCCCTCATGGGAATCGGGGCTTGATGACCTTCAGGGGTCGGTGTACACTAACAATTTGTTTTGGGATCGGTACGAAGTTTATTAAGTAGGAGGCTTACATGAGAGTGAAGTTCGGCACGCACACAGGAAACCGTTTTGCTGCGGTTCTCGCCATGGCGTCCCTCCTCGCTCTGGGGGCCTGCAGTAGTTCCGGCACCTCGGGCAAGGCGGATACCAGCACCCCAACAGACGGCACGCCCCAGGATGTCGCGGGTGCCGATGGCGGCGACCAGGTCTCGGATATCGCGCCAGGGGACCTTTCGGTTGACTCCGGCCAGGACCTGGCAGGGGACACGCACCAGGTCGACGTGCAGGACACCCAACCCATACCTGATGGGACGGACCTGGACGATACCGCAGAGCTCGATACCGACGCCATAGCAGACGTGGCGGAAGTTGTCCCCGACGTTCCTCCGCCCCACAGCCTGGTCTCCCTTGAGATCGCTCCTGCGTCGCCTTGGCTGCCTCAGGGAGGAACTCTTCAGATGACGGCCAAGGCCCTCTATTCCGATGATGCCACGGAAGACGTGACCCAACTTGCGACGTGGAGTGTTGAGGACCCGTTTGTGGCTCAGGTCTCCAACGCCGAAGGAACTCGGGGCCTTGTGACCGGCATGGCAATGGGCGATACGCTGGTTCGGGCCACCTTTGGGTCGGTCAACAAGAGTGTCCAGATTTTTGTGAAGATTCCGTCGGTTGTATCGCTGGAGATCAAGCCTTCGGAGGCCACTGTGTTCCTGACCCAGACCAAACAGTTGGAAGCTGTGGCCCTCTATGACAGCGGTTTGTTCGAGAACGTCACCAACGACGTGATTTGGGATACCTCCGACGGGGCCGTGGCGTCCGTTTCCAACGAACTGGGCACCATGGGACTGGCCACCGGCCTGGCCGTAGGACCTGCCATCATCCATGCCCGCGACATGGCAACGGGCAAATCCGCACAGTGCCAACTGACTGTAGAGGAAGCGCCCCTTGCGCTGCTGACCATTGAACCAGCGGAACCCTCCATGGTGACTGGAAGCACGCTGCTGTTGCGAGTTCGGGCCGACTACACGCCCGGCTTCTTCGGGTACCCAACCACTGGCGTCGTCTGGTCCTCGGAGGACTCCTCCATTGCTTCGGTCAGCAATGACCCGGGGCTTGTGGGTGTCGCAACGGGAGGGACCCCGGGAACGGCCCTGGTCACGGCGGAATTCGGGGGCCAATCGACGTCAACTCACGTTACGGTTACGCAAGCTACGCTGCTGTACATCCTCGTTACGCCGGAAGGGCCCGTGGCCATAGTCGATGACCAATCGGTCCAGTTCGCTGCGACCGGGTTCTATAGCAACTCGACCACGCAGGACCTGACCACCTTGGTGGCCTGGACCACCGGCGATGACGCCGTATTGGACGTCTCCGGCACGGGCCTTGCGGTGGGGGACTGGCTGGGCAGCACATACGTCCGGGCCACCTACGCCGACAAGTGGGACGAGTCCCCGGTGAACGTCACCCTGAAGAACGGCCGATACTGCGACGGCGACAGCGAGTGTGGCTCCGGCAAGTGTGATGTTCCCTACTTCACGGCCCCTGGCGGGTTTTGCTGCGATCAGTACTGCAACCAAAATGGGTGTAACGGGTGCAACACGGGAACATGCCAACCGCTTGCTGCCGGCACCGACTATCTTTCGGCCTGTGGGCTTTACTTCTGTGATGGGAACGGGGCCTGCAAAACCTCCTGCGTGGCTGGGGCCGGCAACTGCAGTTCAGACTGCCAGGGAGGCTGGTGCTGGGAGGGCAAGTGCCTGGCCCCCCTGCCAACGGGTTCCGCGTGCCTGGGAGGATGCCAGTGCCAGTCGGGCGTATGCGGGTTCTATGTCTTCTGGATGGCCTGCACCTA
>CAYTWV010000284.1:0-6291 GCA_964442235.1 uncultured Myxococcales bacterium
GGGAGAGGACCATGACGCATGATCAAGACCGAATGCGAGTCATCCTGGTAGACGATCACCCGGTAATCCGGGGTGGCCTGAAAGCGTTCCTCAGCCAGGAGGGATTTGAGGTCTTTGCCACTCCGGGCACGGTGCAGTAGGCACTGGGTCTATTGCCAGGGGCCAACGCCCAACTGATTGTGGTTGACTTGACCTTGGAGCAGGGCTCCGGTCTTGACCTTCTCAGGGCCGCCGCCACGCTCTGCCCCCACAGCCGCTTCGTGGTCTATTCGGTGCATGAAGACGGCGACAAAGTCCGGCAGGCCATGCAGGCCGGAGCCATGGGCTATGTCACAAAACGGGAGGACCCGGATGTGCTCCTCAACGCGCTGCAGGAGGTGGGCGCCGGACGACGATTCCTCAGTCCCCGGGCTGCCCGGGCCATGGCGGATGTGGTGGCCCACGTGCCTTTGCCGGCACCCCAAGAGGCCCTCAGCCCTCAGGAGTTGCAGGTGTTCGTGTTGACGGGAGAGGGTCATACACCTCAGAGCATTGCGGAACGGATGGGGATTTCCGTGCGCACCATCGAAACCTACTACAGCCGAATTGTGGACAAACTGGCCCTTGGAGGCCGGAAGGAGTTGCGTCTTAGCGCCACGAACTGGGTCAGGAAGACGTTATAGTCCGGGCCTTTTTGGGGCCGTTGGGCGCCCTGCGTTCGAGACGCTGGCGGTATTGCTTTTCCGTGATTGCGAAGATGGACTCTCTCTATCTGGCGCCGCCAGCGGGCCAGTAAAAATCCGCTTAATAGCGTAAATATCGGCGACAATACGAATTTCCAAGCCAATCCGAAATTCTCAGGCCGACACTGAACCAGCAGCCTTGCTTATTACATAAAAAGGCATTATCATTTATCTCGGCCTGCGGGAGAAATAATAATGGGCAAAAATTCCTCCTTCGTAAATGGCTCTAAGAACCGGATTTGGGTACCGATTGGGGCAGCGCTTCTGGCTTCGGTCGGTGCGGCCCTGTGGTTCTGCCCCCTTGCTTCCGTGGCCTGGGGTCTCGTGGCACTGAGTCTGATCGCAGCGGTCGGCGCCTATCTGTTTGGAGTGACCCAGCGACGGCTGAGCGGGCAGGTCCAGCGTCGAACTCAGGAGCTTGTAGACACGCAGACGGAGACCAACACACAACTTCGGCAGGCAATCGCCACATTGCAGGAGAGCGAAGGCCGACTCTCGGTAACCCTAAATTCCATCGGGGATGCCGTGCTGACAACGGATGCGAACGGCCTGGTGACCGGTTTGAATCCCCCGGCCGAGTTGTACACGGGCTGGACGATGCGGGAAGCAGTCGGTCGGCCGGCGGACGAGGTCCTTCACTTCATCGATCAAGTCACTCGCCTTCCCGCGGCGGCTCCCATACTCGAGACACTGCAACACGGAACGGCCCAGGGGTTGGCCAGCCACACGGCGCAAATCTCGCTGGATGGAACCGAGCGGTCCATCGCAGACAGTTGTGCACCCATTTGTGATGATGAAGGCCAGGTAATCGGGGCCGTTCTGGTATTTCGTGACGTGACCAAAGAGTACGCTGTGCAGCAGGCCCTGCGTGACAAATCGGCGCTGATTGAGACCATTCTGGAGACCGTTGTGGATGGCATCATCACCCTGAACACCAGGGATGGTGTCGTGGAAACGGCCAATCCGGCAGCAGAGAGGATGTTCGGGTGCACAGCGGTTGAACTCATCGGGCAGAAATTGAGTGATCTGATACCGGAGTTGGACCGAGACTTGCGCAAGAGCGACGAGGCCCTGGAGTATTTCAAGCCCAGCGCCGAAGCCCGGGCCAAAGGCTTGGGACGCGAAGTGGTGGGGCGGCGCCGCGACGGGACCCTTTTCCCGTTGGAAATCTCCGTGGGAGAAATGTGGTTGGGGGAGCGGCGGCACTTCACGGGCATCTTGAGGGACATCACGGCCCGCAAACAAGTTGAGGAGGCGCTGCTCAAGGCCGGAGCGTTGCAGAAGGCAATTTTTGACAGTGCCAATTTCTCCAGCATTGCCACAGATGCCAATGGAGTCATACAAATCTTTAACGTCGGTGCCGAGAAGATGCTCGGTTACACCGCTGCAGAAGTAACCGGAAGAATGTCGCCTGCGGACATTTCCGACCCCAAGGAGCTCATCGCCCGCGCTGTAGTGCTAAGCACCGAGCTGCAAACCACAATTACTCCGGGTTTCGAAGCTCTGGTATTCAAGGCTTCGCGTGGCATCGAGGACATATACGAACTTACATATATACGCAAGGATGGCAGCAGTTTCCCGGCAATCGTATCCGTTACTGCACTTCGTGAACCATCCGGCGGCATTATTGGATATCTGCTTATTGGCACTGACAACTCCATTAGAAAACAAATTGAGGAAAAGTTACGGTTCACAGAGGAAAGCTTCAGAATGATGGTGGAAAGCGTTGTTGACTACGCCATTATCATGCTGGATACAAATGGCTGTGTACAGACCTGGAACAGTGGGGCGCAGCGAATCAAGGGATACAACGCCGAGGAAGTGGTGGGCCAGCATTTCTCACGGTTCTACCCTAGCGAAGAAGCCGAACTCGGCATCCCTCAGCGTAACCTGGCCATTGCTGCCACTCGGGGACGATTCGAGGACGAGGGGTGGCGCAGGCGCAAGGATGGAACGACGTTCTGGGCCAGCGTTATGGTAACGGCCATACGAGACCAGATGGGAGCCCTGCGTGGTTTCGCCAAACTGACGCAGGACCTGACCCAACGCAGGAAAGTCGAAGCCGAGCTTAACAAAGCAATCACCATGGCCGAGAGCGCCAACCGCGCCAAGTCGCACTTCCTCTCCAGCATGAGCCATGAACTTCGCAGCCCGCTAAACGCAATTCTGGGGCTTGCACAGTTGATGGATGGCGATCCGCTTTCCCAAGCCCCCAGCCAGAAGGAGAACACCCTCCAGATTCTGCAAGCAGGATGGCACTTGTTGACGCTGATCAACGAGGTGCTGGATCTGGCCAAGATCGAGTCGGGGCGGATCCCCATGTCCCTGGAACCGGTCTCTCTGACCGAGGTCATCCAGGAATGCAAGGCCATGATTGGCCCACAAGCTACCCAGCGGGGAATCACTCTGCTCTTCCCCGACTTCGACTCGCCCAATTTTGCCCTGGCCGACAGAACCAGGGTGAAACAGGTGCTGCTGAACCTTCTGTCGAACGCACTGAAGTACAACACCAAGCATGGGACCGTGCTGGTAGAATGCCAGGAGACCACCCAGAGGCACCTTCGCATCAGCATTACGGACACGGGCATCGGACTCAATACCGAAAAGTTGGGGCAGTTGTTCCAGGCATTTAATCGTCTGGGCCAAGTGGGCAGCAGCGAAGAGGGTACCGGCATTGGTTTGGTGGTGGCCAAGCGGCTGACCGAGCTGATGGGGGGAACCGTCGGCGTGAGGAGCACGGAGGGAGTGGGAAGCACCTTCTGGTTTGAACTGGAGTTGGCTGAGGGACCAAGCGTTGGACCTGACGAGGGGGAGATGCCGCTTGTACCCAGGCCTGCTGCGCCTGGACCGTCCATTCAGCGCACAGTGCTGTATGTTGAGGACAACCCGGCCAACCTTCGGCTGGTCAAGAAGGTCCTGGGCCTTCACCCTACCATCCGACTGCTTACAGCCGTGGATGGGGGCAGCGGCATCCAAATGGTGCGCTCCAACTTGCCGGACGTAGTCCTGATGGACATCAACCTGCCCGACATGGATGGGTATCAGGCCCTGAAGATTCTGCGGGCAGACCCCAAGACGGCTCACATCCCTGTGGTCGCCCTGAGTGCAAACGCCATGTCCCTCGATATCGAAAAGGGCCTCAATGCAGGCTTCTTCAGATACATAACCAAGCCAATTAAACTAGATGATTTTATGGTTTCACTGGATATCGCACTGGAATTCGCCAGGCAGCAGAAGACCGCCGCACAAATGCAAGAGGTTCTAGTGTAATGATTAACGACAAAGACATCCTCCGAGGTAAAATTCTCATCGTCGATGACTTGGAATCCAACGTCCTACTGCTCCGGAAGATGCTGCAGGGTGCCGGTTACCAGTCGATTGCGTCGACCATGGACTCTTCCGAAGTGTGCGAATTGCACTTGAGGAACCACTATGACTTGATCTTGTTGGACCTTCAAATGCCAGGCATGGATGGGTTCCAGGTGATGGAGAACCTCAAGGAAATCGAGGCGGGGAGTTATCTCCCGGTGCTGGTTATCACGGCCCAGCCCGACCACAAGTTGCGGGCCCTGAAGGCGGGGGCGAAGGACTTCGTCAGCAAGCCCTTGGATTTCGCCGAGGTGCTGATTCGGGTTCACAACATGCTGGAAGTGCGCCTGTTGCATCAGGAAACGAAGACTTTGTACGCCAGTGTGGTCGCCGAACAGAAAGCATCCAATATACTGCGCTCAAACCTGATAAATGACAACATTGACAAACTATTGGGTGGGCATCAAGAGGTGGGAGCAGGCAGTTCTGACGAAGTGATAATGCAGAGCTACGCAGAGGCAACCGTGCTGTTCGCCAGCGCCCTGGAATTCGCCCGGTTCTCCGAGGGAGCCGCTGCCAAGGTTTTGGAGGGCGTGCTGGACAACATTGCTGCCAAATTTGATGCTGCTTCGGAATTGCCCGGCCCGCAAAGGAGCAGAGTCGTTGGTGAAGCCAGTCTGGCTGCTGTTGGCCTGCCGGACGACTTGGCCAACCGAACGATGATAGCAACGCAGAAGGCTCTGGACCTTGCCCAGGCGCTTGGGCGTTTCAACGCCAGCAGTCGATTCAAATTGAGGTTCGAGGTAGGAATGGAAGCCGCAACGGGGGTGGCCGGCAAGGTCACTAAGCGCAAGATTCTGCGCGAAATCTAACCCGGTGAGCTGAACGTGTATCGTCCGAAAGTCACGTCGTTTTTGCCGTAGGATCCAGCTTCCGGAGCCCATGGTGGTGACGATGAGACAG
The DNA here is from genome assembly GCA_964442235.1 of uncultured Myxococcales bacterium. GTDB lineage: Bacteria > Myxococcota_A > UBA9042 > CAIXZC01 > CAIXZC01 > CAYTWV01. The sequence continues at coordinate 4,995 of CAYTWV010000284.1, forward strand.
CGGAGGAGACAACTCTTCAAGCCGACCAAATATTGTCATCTACCAGACGTGATGTTTTACGGTAGAAAGGCAACTGGTATCTAATTGACTGAAGTCGCCCTTCACCATAAAATACGACTTCGTAATATTTGCGCCGCACTTGGTGCTGAGGACCGAATGGGTAGCGAAGGGGACCGTGACCTGATGGGCGCCCGGAAGCGTCTTGAGCGCCTGGTCCGCAAATTCGGGCATGGTGTTGAGGTCCCACTGGCCGGTAAGTAGCAGGACGGGACCGTCGTATTGAACCGGGGCCGCCAGCGAGGCATCAAAGGGCTGGGACCAGGCCGAGCAAGCTTCGGCCGTGGACAGGGCTTGGGATGGAACCCAGGCCAACGACTGGGCCAGTGCGTTCAATGAGTCCAAACCGCCGGAATTCGGAAACCACTCGGTGCATGCGACCAGTTCCAAGATGACCGGAGATACGGGGCTGTCCCCCATTACCGGTTTCGGGGCAGGCAACCTGGGCAGGGTTTGGGGCCACAGACCGATAAGAAGCGGCGCTCCCGGGTCGTCGACTATCGTAACTCCATACACTTCTGACATCAGTCCATTCCACAGAGTCGTGTCACCTTGTACAGCAGCGTGCAGTGCCCCAGGAATAGGATACCGAGTCACGGAGGTATAAAGAGCCCGAGAGATGGTGTCTACGAAGATCTGCTCATCCTCGACGTAGGCAACACCTCCCACCAGCACGGGGCGGGGATTCTGGGCCACCAGGGCACGCCATGCGGCCAGGTCGGCCTCGAAAGTGGGGCTGACTGCCATGCAGGCCGGATCGGCCAAGCATTCATCAACGAGCCATTGGATTCCTTCGTTCGGGGCCCGCAGAGCCCCGCCGAAAAGATCGATGTCTGGCGGCGCCAGGCCGTCCAGCACGATCATGCCGGCGTGCTCGGGAAACTGCCGCAGGTACTCCAGACCGACTCGGGTCCCATAAGAGCCGCCGCGCATGTTCAGCAATGGGTATCCCAGAGTCCTTCGAATCCACTCCAAATCCCGGACTGCGTCCAGCGTCAGGTGGTGGCTCAGATCCTGGGTGGCATGCTCCTCGAAGCAGGCCAGCCATTGTTCAGCCGAGGCAGGGTATACCGAAGCGCACCCCAGATAACCGGAACCGCCGGTCCCTCTCTGGTCCACGTAAACCAGATCGAAAGCGGAAGTGATTCCAGGCAAATACGCTGTTACAACACCGCTCTGCTCCACAGCAGACCCGCCGGGTCCACCAGCAACGAAGAAGATCCCCTCGGCACCTTCGGGG